>JBDSSV010000444.1:0-5563 GCA_039928535.1 Burkholderiales bacterium | reverse complement strand
TTGCTCGCGCGCGGTGTCGAGGTGCTGCACCTCATGGGTCCGCACGATGTGCGCGCGCATGCGCTGCGCGAAGGCGCGCGGCTGACATCGCCGGGGCAGGTGGTTTACGACGCCTGCGTGCAACTCGGCCTTGCGCTTTAAGAATACGCTGATTAATTTCTTGACCGTTCGCCCTGATGTATAGAAGGGCGGAGGGTAGTTCTGTAGACCATGCGTCCGTGCTTCTATACATCAGCACGAACGGGTTGGTCCAAGGCGCTTGCCTAAACGACTAAAAAAACGCGCGCAATCCCGCATAGACCGCGCGCGGCGAAGCTACCCCGCGAAACTGCTCTGCCGATCCGCTCGCCAGGTTGTTGGGGCCCAGCGTGCCGAAGGTCGAGTACTTGGTATTGAAAAGATTGGTGACGCCGCCGAAGACTTCGAAATTCTTTTCGAACCGGTGATTGATATCGAGCTTGACGGTGGCAAAGCCCGGCACGCGGCCATTGGCGTCCTGGTTGTTCTCGTCGCCGCGCGCGTACTGCGGGCCCTGCGCCTGAACGGTCGCTTTTACGCGGCTTCGCGGCGTCACCGCGTAACCTACGCGCAGTTTCAGCGTCACGGCAGGAATGCCGGGGATCTTGTCCCCGGGCTGCGCGTTGACACCTGCGCACCCGCCGCCGGCGCCGATCGCCGCTATACAGGTGCTGTTCGAGCCGTTCGCCAGCGTAAACGGGCTCTGGAAAGTAGCATCGACCCAGCTCACAGACAGCGCGTAGTCGGCGCGGTTGGTTTTGCCGTCCATGCCAAGCTCCACGCCCTGGCGGCGGGTCTGGCCGACGTTAGAGAAATATCCCTGCGTGGCGTTGGTCTGATTGAACAGAATGTCGTCATGCAGCGTGCTGCGGAACGCGGCAATGCGCCAGCGCAACCGATCGGAAACCCGGCCTCTGAACCCCCCTTCCCAGGTCTTGGACACGACGGCCTTCAGGTTGGGGTCGGCGCCGAATGCGTTGGGCACGCCGGTGCATGGCGAATTCGGATCAGCGCATGCGAGCTCAATGGCCGACGGCGTGCGGAAGCCTTCGGCATAGCTGCCAAAGCCGTTTAGGCCGGGCGTCAGCTGATAAGCAAGGCCGACCGACGGATTCAGTCGACGGTAACTGTGACTGCCCGAAACGTCGGTCAATGTATTCGCGCCCGGCACGGCAGAAATGACCGCCGCACTATTGCACAGCCCGTTCGCGTCCGTACACGACGTCCCGGACAAACCGATGGCAGCGTAGTCGTAACGCGCCGAAGCGTTGACCGACAGTTTTTCCGTGGCGTCAAGCGTGTCGGTGGCGAAGATGGCGTAGCGCCGGTTGGTCGAGCGTATCGTCGCCTGCGGCATGAACGCGTCCGCGCCGATGGTGGCGCTGGAATTGTCGACAAAGGCATTCTGCCCGTTATTGTTGAAAGCGGTCCTGCCGTGTTCCGCGTTGAGGCCCACGGTCACAACCTGCGCCTTGCCCCACAGTTTGCCGTTGTTCGACCACTGCAGATTGCCGCCGAAAATGTTCTGCGTATAGTCGGCCAGCAGATTGCTCGCCGGACAATCGGCCGTGGTTACACACGACGCGTCATTGGTCGACGTGGCAACGGGATTGCCGATATTGCTGTTGAACACGTCGCGCGCGATATGCCGGTAGTAGAGATTGCCCGCGACGGAATTTTGCGCATTCAACACGAGGCTGCCGCGCAGATTGATCGCCAGGCTTTGCGTGTTCGTATAGTCAGGATGCGAGTAGCCCTGCGCCGCATTGCCGAGCGTCGACAGCGGCACGTTTTGATTGCCGTTCATCCGGTTGTCGGCATACATCAGCGACAGGTCGAGATCCGTGCGGACGTTCTGATAGCCGAGCTTGCCGAAGAACTGGCGAATTTTGCTCGGGTTGTAGGCCGCGTAACCGCGATCGTCGTAGAGGCTGGTCGCCACGTAATAGTCGACGTTTTCGCCATGCCCGCCTTTTTCGGCATCCACGCTGCGGCGGCCGAAGGAGCCCAGAGTCGGTTTGACTTCGCCACTCGGGAACGCAAAGCCGCTCTTGGTATTGAGCGAGACGGCGCCGCCCAGCGTGTTCAATCCGTACACCGGATTGGAGCCCGGCACCACCGTCACGTTCGCAATCGCGATCTGCGGAATCAAATCCCAGGCGACCAGGTCGCCGAACGGCTCGTTGACGCGCATGCCATCGAGGAAAACGGAAATGCCCTGCGGCGTGCCGAGCACCGGCGAGGCGGTAAAGCCGCGATAGCTCAAATCGACCTGATACGGATTGCCCTGGGTATTGTTGACGCTCATCGAGCCGCCGACCTGGTTCAGCATATCGGCGAGCGTGCGCGAATCCTGCGGTATGTCCTTGTAGTTGAGCGTCTGCACGTTGCCCGGGTATTTGTCGAGCGCGATGCCGGTCCCGCCGACCGGTGTCGTGGTGACGACGGCTATTTCTGGCATCTCGAACGGCGCAGCGCTGTTGTCCGCCGCATTTGCCGCTGTCGCGCACGCGCAAATTGCGAGGCACGCCACCGGCGAATAGACCCCACGCGCCATTACGCGCAAAAACGGGCTACGCCCGTTCATGATACTTCGCGCACGGCATCGAGCTAGTCTGCGACCACGCCCGAGTCTTTCACGATCTTCGCCCACTTCTCGATCTCGCTCCTGATGTGCGCCGCGAACTGCTCGGGCGTGCTGCCGAGCACGTCGGAATCGACGAGACGATAGCGTTCCTGCACGTCGGGCAGCTTGAGCAATGCCACGGATTCGGCGTTCAGGCGCGTGATTATTTCGCGCGGCGTGCCAGCCGGAGCCGCCAGGCCATGCCAGGTGCTGACGTCGTAGCCGGGGACGCCCGCTTCGCCGATCGTCGGCAGCTCGGGCGCCTGCGGCGAGCGTTGCCCACTCGAGATGCCGAGGCCGCGCAGCTTGCCGCTCTTGATATGCGGCATGGACGCCGAAGCGCTCGCCAGTGCCACTTCGACCTGGCCGCTGATGATGGCGACCGTCGCGGGTGCGCCGCTCTTGTACGGAATGTGGTTCATCTTCACCTGCGCGAGCGTACACAGGTATTCAAATGCCAGGTGACTCGTGCTGCCGGAGGACGCGTAGTTGAGCTGGCCGGGGTGAGATTTGGCGAAAGCGATCAATTCCTTCACCGATCGTGCAGGCACCGATGGATGCACCGTCAATATGTAGGGGCTCGAGATGAGCAGCGCGATCGGCGTGAAATCTTTGACGAGGCTGTAATTGAGCTGCTTGTACAGGGACGCGTTGATCGCGTGCGACAGGCTCAGGTAGAACAGCGCGTATCCGTCGGGCGGTGCTTTCGCCGCGATTTCCGCGCCGATGTTGGCGCCAGCACCGGGGCGATTGTCGATTACGATCTGCTGGCCGAGCCGCTCGCCCAGCTTTTGGCCGAAGATGCGCGCGGTCGTGTCGGTGTTGCCGCTCGCGTACGGGACGATCAGGCGCACCGGCCTGTTCGGATACGCCTGTCCTGAGCTCGTCGAAGCGGACTGCGCGACGGACCAACCCTGCGCGACCAGCAGCGGCGCGAAGATTGCAAACGTAATTGCGCGGGGCATCGTCGGACGCACCGCTATTGCAGCTTGATACCAGCCTCGCGAATGACGCGCGACCATTTGCCGGCTTCGGACTTGATGAAGGCGGTGAATTCCTCGGGCGTGCTGCCTACGGGCTCTGCACCGAGCGCGGTCAGGCGCTCGCTCATCTCGGCGGACTTCACGTGGCGCGCGGCATCGCGCGAAAATTTCTGCACGATTTCCGGCGGCGTGCCGGCGGGCATTACAAGTCCCGACCAGCCCGTGACTCCCGCGCCGGGGTAGCCCGCTTCCGCCATCGTCGGCGCGTGCGGATAGGCGGCGGCGCGTTTTTCGCCGCCGGTTGCGAGCAGCCGCAGTCGGCCTTCCTGGATGTGCGCCTTCACGCCGGCCGACGTGGAGAACAGCAATACGTACTGGCCGCCGATCAAATCGGTCACCGCGGGCGTCTCGCCTTTGTACGGCACGTGCACCATTTTCAGGCCAGTTTCTATGCGCAATAGCTCGCCCGCGAGATGGGTAAGGTTACCGACGCCGAACGAGCCGTAGATGAGATCGCCGGGACGCGACTTGCCGAGCGCCACCAGGTCTTTCACCGAGCGAACGGGCAGCGACGGATGAACGACGAGCACGATGACGTTGGCGACGCTTTGCATGACCGGCGCGAAGTCCTTGAATGTGTCGTAGGGCAGAGTCTTGTAGACGAAAGGATTGATAGTCAGCACCGAAGTAAATGGCGCGGCCAGCGTATAGCCGTCGGGCTTGGACTTGGCGACCGCTTCCATGCCGATGATGCCGTTGGCGCCCGGGCGATTATCGATGATGACCTGCTGGCCCCAGGTTTCGGTGAGCTTCTGCGCGATCGCGCGCGCGACGATGTCGACGGCGCCGCCCGCCGTCTGCGGCACGATGATGCGCACGGAACGGTTGGGGTAATCGGACTGCGCGGCCGCTGGCGCGGCAGTGCAAACCGCAACCGCAGCGGACAGCAGACTTGGCAGCACTAAGCGATGCATACGATCCACTCCTTTGTGGGCGGTTTTTTCAAGCTTAAGAAAAGTTAACCGCCGATGAACGCAGATGAACGCCGATGAAAATCCAATGCAAACGAATGACCGGGAGAAAACGCAAGATCAAAGAATCCGGGATCGCTCAATTAGAAAATCTCGCGGCTTCAGCTTTTTCTATCGACGAGTTCGCTTTGGTCTTGCTTTTATCGGCGTTCATCTGCGTTCATCTGCGTTCATCGGCGGTTCCATTGGTCTGAAATACTAAGCCGCGGCCGATTTGCGCAGCCGCTGCTCGCCGCCCGCACGCAGGAGATCCATGAGCGTACGAGTCGAGCCGAAATCCTCGAGTTTCGTCACCGCGGCGATGACTGCATCCACGCTGGCGGCCGGCAGGCGTCCCTGCGCGTAGGTGCGGAATTTCGCTTCGATCTGCGCGCGCGTGAGCGGGTTTTCGGCGGAGCCGCGCGGATGATCGCAGCGCTCGCTGAGCATCCTGCCGTCGGTGGTCTGCACATCGACCACCGCCTGTACGCCGGTGAGTGCCGGATCGATCGTCACGTCGACGTTTTCCGCGGCGAATTTGCGCAGCACCGGATCGTCGTAGCGCGCCGGCTCGAATTGCGCGAGCGTCAATTCGCGGTCGTGCAGGACCACGGCCGCGGCGTAGTGCGTAGACAGCAGCGCGTCGAACTTGCCTTTGTAGCGAGGGAAGATGCCATGCATGTCGACGGCGACTTTGCTCATCTTCACGTGGACTTTTTTCACCTGCGCGGGCTTGAGGTCATTTTTCTCGACAAGATCGAACATCGCGGTGATGAAACCCTGAATGGTCGAGGCAGAAGGCCACAGCCGCAGCGCGATCTGCTCGAGTTCCCAGCGCTGGCCGAGTTCGGCGGTAGCCGCATCCGGCGTGCCGCCATTCGAATACGTATTGAAGAGCCCGCCGTCCTTGTGGGTCAGGAATTCAC
>JBDSSV010000443.1:0-2662 GCA_039928535.1 Burkholderiales bacterium | reverse complement strand
GAGGACCTCTCGGATAGCCGATTCAAGAAAGCGGTCGCGGCGCTCGAAGAGCGAAAGCTCATAGAGATCGTGACCGCCCCGACGGCCGACGCGGGCAAACAGGCCGACCTGCGCAAGCTCGACGAGAAATCACAGGAAATCGCGCAGGAAGTCGTACTGACCCTCGATTTCACGAAGCTCGAGCGCGGATTGCTGAATGCGGCAAAGGCCACGCCGCCCGCTCCGGAAGCGCCCCGCGCGCAGCAGGCAAAGCCCGGCAAATCACCGGCGGCGCCAGCCGGCACTGCAACGTCCACGCGCGCCGGGAATGAAGCCAAAGCGAGCGCCAAACTCGCGGCAGAGTTACGGCCCAAAATCGAGGCCGAGCTACGTGCGTCCATGCAGGCTGCGTTGCGGCCGAAAATCGAGGAAGAATTGCGCAGCAAGCTGATCAGCGCGCTGCGCCCCGTGCTGGAGGCGGAGATCCGTACCAAGCTTACGGCGGCGCTGGTGCCGCGCGTGGCGCACGAACTGCGCAGCCGTCTGGCAAAGCCCGCGGCCGGCGCTGAGACGCCACCCGCAGATGCGGCCGACGGGCCCGTTGGTGGCCCGCACTCGCGCTTGCTCGAGTGCATTCGGGAAGGCATTTTTCAAACCAACCTCGCGGGCAACTGCGTTTATGCCAATGCCCGGTGGACGCTGCTCAGCGGGTACCGCAGCGAAGAGATTGCAGGCAGGCCGTTTGCACAGTTCTTCGTTCCGGAGGATCAGCGCGGCGTCGCCAATTACCTCGAGGGCGTCGCGCGCGGCGGCGCAGTGCCGCTTATTGTCGAGGCGCGTCTGGCGCGCAAGGCCGGCGCGCCTTTACAAGTCGCCATTCGTGCCGCGGCGTTGACCACAGCGGATGGTGCCTGCGCCGGGGTGTGCGGAACCATGCGCGGCACGGCATAGGCCCAACGATCCTGCGGCCGGCCCGTCGTCGTACGGCTACGGTTTGCGCGGCGGCACGGCGTTCGGCGATTTTGTGTTATCCAGCGCCGGCCATTGCGCCTGCGGTGCCGGCAGCGGAGTTTGCTTGCCGGTCATGCGGTCTACGGTCAGCACGTAGACCGTTACCTCATCGAGCCGCGGATAGTAGCCTTTGGGCCGCGTCGGATCGCGGAAATATTTCGCCATCAGCCCGTCGAAAAATGCGGCCTTGAGTTCGCGGTCGTCGACTATGCTGATGCGGCCAAACACCAGCACGCTTTGGTATTCGATCGAGGTGTCGCACTGAAACCGCCCTTACGGGAAGACTTTGCCCGGCACGTCGATTTCAAAACAAACTCTGACTTCGTGGCGCACATTGCTTTGCAGGTGGCCCATTGCACTCGTGTTATGCAGCCACACCTACCCTTCCATCCACACGTAGAGAAGCGGACAGATATAAGGTGCGCCGTCCGTGCCTACCGTCGCCAGCCGGCCGCAGTAAGACCTCGCCAGCAGTTCATCCAGCATGGCGTCCGGCATCAGCTTGTCGACTCTCCTGACTTTGGGCGGACTGCTCATTTACTTACCTCAACGATTACGTGCAGCCGAGTTTCTTGATCGAAAGAATGAGATCGGTTTGACCCGCAATCCCTTCATATTGCCCGTCAGCCCTCTTCTTCAGAAACAGCAGAAATTTGTCACACGCCTTCGGCTCGAACTCCATGAATGACGGGCCGTTGATCTCCGGGCCGCCGTCCGCATTCCGGTAATGGTGCAAGACAAGGGAATCCAGCTTCGATCCCTTCAATGTCGTCAGTATTGTGAATTTCGTCTCGAGACCTCCTGCAACATAGCGTGCATCACCGTTTTTGGCGGGCATGCGTGAGATGTCCGGCAGGACAAATCTTTCGTCAAGGTAGCGGCTCTCCGCCGGCTGCGCGATTACCACCAGATCCGAACGGTCGATGAGCTCCTGATAGCTCCACGTGCGGAACAAGCGCGCCTGCGCCGGAGTGATTGATCCGGCCATGAGAATAAAAACTGCCACGCATAAACGCGCTACCTGCATCTTTGCACTCAGATGTACTTCTTCTGTTTGTCGTTTATCTGCTTCTGCAACAGCTCGATGTTAATCGCCACGCCCTGCATATTCGGATTGATCTTCAATGCACGCCTGAAGTAGTCGACAGCGCGTTCCAGCTGATTCAATTGCACGTAAATTAAACCATACCCGGCCAGCGCGCCGAAGTGCAACGGATTGCGTTTGATGACCTCATCGCAGTCGTGCAGTGACTTCTCGTATTCTCCGATCGAATAATACAGCGTGGCGCGCTTGTTCCAGCCTTCGGCAAAATCCGGCTTATTGTTGATGACAAGCGTGAATGCCTTGATTGCCTCAACGGCCGCACCCAGCCTCATTAGTTCCATCCCCCGCTCGTAAATTGTATCGATCCGTGCGTCATCGGAACGGCCCCAGATTTTCCAGATCGCGGCTTCCGCGCTTGCGCGCGTTTCCTCATCGCGATCACGCAGCGCCTTGACCAGCGCGGCAACGTCGCCCATGCGGCCCACTTCGCCAAGCTGATTTGCGGCGGACCGTCGTGCCGATGCATCGGGATGGATGAGCGCGCGCGACGCCTGCTCGCGGGTCAACGGCGGTTCGGCAGCGCTGACTGGCGGCGCCTGCATGGCCCACACGAATAAAATTAGCACT
>JBDSSV010000442.1:0-6898 GCA_039928535.1 Burkholderiales bacterium | reverse complement strand
TATAACGGCGAGGTCTACAACTTCCAGGAGCTGCGCGTCGAGTTGGAGTCGCTCGGCCACGGGTTCCACTCGCGGACCGATTCCGAGGTGGTCCTCAAGGCCTACCAGCAATGGGGCGCGCGCGCCGTCGAGCGCTTCAACGGCATGTTCGCGTTCGCGATCTGGGACAAGTTGGAGCGTAAGCTTTTCCTCGCCCGCGACCGCTACGGTATCAAGCCGCTCTACTACACCGTTTGCGGCAACAAGTTCCTGTTCGGCTCCGAGATTAAGGCGATCATCGCCAATCCAGCGTATCGCACGAAAATGGACCACGAGGGGCTATTCGAGTACTTCGCGTTTCAGAACTTCTTTACCGAGCGCACGCTGTTCAAAGGCGTGAGCCTGTTGCCGGCCGGCACGCATCTGACCGTACATGCGGCGCCAAAAAAAGTCGGCTTGCCGCAGACTTATTGGGACTTTTCGTTCGAAGAGCCGGTTTCGCCACTTAAGGATCAGGAATACATCGAGGAGGTCGACCGGCTGTTTCAGCGCGCCGTGAGCCGCCAACTCGTGAGCGACGTCGACATCGGCGCCTACCTGAGCGGCGGGATGGACAGCGGCTCGGTGACCGCCCTGGCCGCGCGCCAGTTGCCGTACATCAAATCTTTCACGTGCGGTTTCGACTTGAATTCCGCATCCGGCGTCGAACTCGGGTACGACGAGCGCGCGCCGGCGGAGTACATGTCTTACCTGTTCAAGACCGAGCATTACGAAATGGTCCTGAAGGCCGGCGACATGGAGCGCGTGCTGCCGAAGCTCGCGTGGCACCTCGAGGAACCGCGGGTCGGTCAAAGCTATCCGAATTACTACGCGGCACAGCTCGCGAGCAAGTTCGTGAAGGTGGTGCTTTCCGGGGCCGGCGGGGACGAGCTTTTCGGCGGCTACCCGTGGCGCTACTACCGCGCGGTCGTTAATAACGATTTCGAGCACTACGTCGACAAGTATTACGGGTTCTGGCAACGGCTGTTACCCAATGGCAGCGCCGAAAAAGTATTCGCGCCCATCAGCAAGAAGATAGGCCGCGTCTCGACGCGCGACATCTTTCGCGACGTTTTCCAGCAGCACGCGGCATCCCTGACTCGCCCCGAAGACTATATCAATCATTCGCTCTATTTTGAGGCGAAAACGTTCCTGCACGGCCTGCTGGTCGTCGAAGACAAGTTGAGCATGGCCCATTCGCTCGAAACCCGGGTGCCCTTCCTGGACAATGAGCTTGTGGATTTCGCGATGAAGATCCCGTCGCGGCTGAAGCTCGGCAATCTCGCGAAAGTGGCGCGCCTGAACGAAAACGAGCCGGGCCCCAAAACCAAAAAATATTTCAACAAGACCAAGGACGGCAAGCTGGTTCTGCGCAAAGTGATGGAACGCTACATCCCGCAGGTCATCACCGAAAAGGAAAAGCAGGGATTTTCCGCCCCCGACGCCAGCTGGTTCAAGGGCGAGAGCATAGACTACGTCCGCCGCACGCTGTACTCAGACAAAGCGCGCATCTATGAATTCCTTGACCGCAAATCAGTCCATGCCCTCGTCAACCAGCATCTGAAAGGCAAGGAAAACCGCCGTCTGCTGATTTGGTCTTTGCTCAACGTCGAGAAGTGGTGCGAGACGTTCTTGTGATGTCCGCCGGCGGCGCGCACGGATCGCGCGCCTTTGGGATCCCGTGGCAAATGTAATTCAACGCGCGCTGTGCGGCGGCACATCCCTGGTCGCGCTGGCAATCGCCATCCGGATCGGCAAATTGTTGACGCGGTATCGCCTGTGGCGCGGGCACCCGCGCTCGCTCTGGGGTATTACGCCCATCCTGACCACGACCTTATTGGCACGCAGTGACCGCCTGCTCGGCATCAAGGGCGAGTCCCTTGCATTCACAAGCTATTACATCACGCAGAATTTCGACCGCAACCTGCAATCCTTCATCACGCGGCGCGGGCTCGAGAACAATATCTATTTCTACCGGCTCGTTCTCGCGTGGGCGCTGCTGCGGTACGATTTTTTCAATTATTTTTTCGACCGCGGCATCCTGCCGGCGAACCAGCTCGGCCAGACGTCGGAACTGTCGATTCTGAAACGCGCCGGAAAACGAATTTACGTTTATCCCTACGGCGCCGACATTCGAACGCGCGAACGGACATTGGCGCTGGGCCCGTTGAACTGCTGCATGGACTGCCCGCAGCCGGGCAAGTATTGCGTCTGCGATGAAGCGACCGGACAAGCGAATATCGCAGCGGTCAGCGTCTATGCGAATGCACTGATCGGCATGGGCGACATGGTCGACTATATACCCGGCTGCCGGCCCATGGCGTACTGGCCGATCGATTTGCTTAAGATCAGATACACGGGCGTGAGCAGCATGCCCGCCAAGCTTAAGATTGCGCATTCCACGAATCACGGCGTGTTCAAAGGATCGCGTCTGCTCGAATCAGCGGTCCTGACCCTTCAACAGGAAGGCGTCGCCATTGAACTCATAAAACTGTCCGGCGTCCCTCATGCGCGTGTAATGGAGCTTTTTGGGGAAGCGGACATCGTCGCGGACAACTTTATCGCAGGCAACCATGGCTATACGGCGCTGGAAGCAATGGCCCATGGCAAGGCCGTCCTGTGTTACCTGCGGCCGGGCGGCATGATCGAGCGCCCGGCAGAATGCCCGATCATCAACACGCATCCGGATAAACTGCTGGAGGCGCTTCGATGGTGCGTGGATAATCGTTCAGAACTGGTCAGGATCGGCCTGCGCGGTCGCCGCTATATTGAGCGTAACCATTCACAGGAAGCGGTCGCGGCGCGATTGGGGCGCGTTTATCTCGAGACCGGGCACCTGCCGATACGACTGGCCGCGCGTCTGAAAAGCGAAATTGGCTCGATCGAGCAACGGCTTGCTACGATACCGTTAGGTTGATTGGTCAGGTATATGCAATACACGCCCGCGATTCGGTGTCGAAAACGGCAGCGACATAACGTCGACATCGATATATAGGTATTGGCACAGTAAAATGCGCGATTAACGCGCCGTTACATCCGCCATGCGGTTTTTAAAAAGCAACGTATGAAATCTCTAGTCAGCCCGAGCAGTCATTTCCAGGCAGTGGTCGAGATCTTCTCGCTGTTGACGCGGCACCGGCAATTGACGTGGGAGATGACCAAGCGCGAAATAACCGACCGCTATACGGGACAAGTCTTCGGCGCGTTCTGGGCGATTGGTCATCCGCTACTGCTGATGGGGGTGTATGTATTCATATTCGCGTTCGTCTTCAAGCAAAAAATAGGGGGGACGATCGATCTGCCGTTCGACTATACGACGTACTTGCTAAGTGCGCTGATACCCTGGCTGGCATTTCAGGAATCGATGAGTAAAAGCGCTTCCGTCATCGTCGGCCACGCCAATCTCGTGAAGCAGGTGGTCTTCCCGATCGAAATTCTACCGGTGAAGGGTGTCATTTCGTCATTCCTGACGCAGCTGGTCATGACGGCTATTCTCATAACCTACGTGCTGATTTCTCATGGCTCCTTGCCGTGGACTTATGCATTAATACCGGTTTTGTTCGTGTTTCAGTTGCTGGCAATGATCGGGGTTTCTTATATTTTTTCCTCCGTCGGCGCATATTTCCGTGATCTCAAGGATTTCGTTCAGGTATTCGCGGCGGTCGGGATGTACATCATGCCGATCTTTTATTTGCCCGAGCAGGTGCCGAAATTGTTTCGACCGGTACTCTATCTGAATCCATTCAGTTACCTCGCTTGGTGCTATCAGGATGTTTTTTACTTTGGTCGATTCGAACATCCGTGGGCATGGGTGGTCTTTATAACGTTATCGGTGATGATCTTTAGTCTTGGCTATCGGGTATTTCGGAAATTGAGGCAAATGTTTGGTGATGTCTTATGAATTCCCCCGCTGGAGTCGCAATCCGCGTCAAGAGTCTTTCTAAAATGTACCGCGTTTATCCCAAGCCAGTGGACATGATGTGGGAGGCGTTTACACGCAAACCGCGCTATAGCGAGTTCTGGGCGCTTAAAGACATCAGTTTTGAAGTTGGGCGCGGTGAAGTCGTGGGAGTAATCGGGCCAAATGGCGCAGGCAAGAGCACATTGTTGAAAATCTTGGCTGGCACGCTCGACAAGACATCTGGCGACATTGAAATCAATGGGAAAATTTCGGCCATTCTCGAATTGGGCACCGGTTTTCATCCGGAATACAGCGGTCGCGAAAATATCTTCATGGGCGGCATGTGTCTGGGCATGTCTCGCGAGGAAATCGAGCGGAAAGCCGATTCGATCATAGAGTTTAGCGGGCTAAGGGATGTTATTAACCAGCCGTTCAAGACCTATTCGAGCGGCATGCAAGCTCGCCTGACATTTTCTACGGCTATAAGCGTCGAACCGGACGTCTTAATCATCGATGAAGCCCTGGCGGCCGGAGACGCATTGTTCGTGCACAAATGCATGAAACGTGTGCGTGAGATTTGCGAGAGCGGCGCCACGGTCTTTTTTGTGTCTCACTCCGAGGGGCTAATTGCGGAACTGTGCGACCGCGCAATGTGGATCGACCGCGGCGAATTGAAGATGATTGGGGCAGCCGAACCGGTTACCAAAGCCTACACTCAAAGCATATGGGAAATTGAGGAGGCGCAAAACGCCGAGGAGAATACTTCTCGGGAGGAACGTTTTAGAATTACGGCGCAGACAGGTCAGTATGAACTTCACGGCAACGATGACATCCGCATCACTGGCGTAAGGACGCTCGATGGCGGAAATATTGAGCAGACTTTATTTACGAACGGCGATACGTTTCGCATTTGTATTGATTGGGAGGGCTCTACAAATACAGGCCAGATCTACAGCAGCTTTCGCATCGACGGCGCGCGCGCGCAGGCCGTCGCTGGTTTTGAAGCTTACGAATTTGACTGCTTTATTAATGGTGGCAATAATCTCTCAGGGAAGGGCCGCGTTTATTACACGATCTCATCACTCGATTTAGGTGAGGGCCGGTATGAACTAAGCGCATCTCTATGTCGTCATATGCTCCCAAAAGGGAAGGAGGCCATCCTGCACTATATCGAAAAAGCCTGCACGTTTACGGTAGTACGGAAATCCCCTTGGCATCTAACGTACATTTATGAACCCAAGATCGAAGTGAGCTTCGAGGATATCGAATGACCGCATTAAGTAAGTGGAAGGATTCACTACGATTATTTTTCGCCGATCGCGCGACCCAAATAAAGGGGATGCCAACCATCGAGGATTTATGTTACATCAGCGGCCGTGAACCAAGACTTTGGACACAGCCTGAGATGTATGCGGATCTGATTAAAAACTTGCTATTTCAGATGGATGCAACCTCTCAGTCGTCGATCCTAGAGGTCGGATGTGCGGCCGGCTTTATCGCGAAGGGAATCGCGCCGTTAGTTAAGCATTATGTCGGTGTTGATCTCGCGCGTCCCGCACTGCGCGCGGCTCGTCTTCTTCAACTTCCGAACGCGGATTTTCGATACGCTGAAGGAGGAAAGCTTCCGTTCGCGGATGATAGCTTCGATGCCGTATTCTGCTATGACGTGTTCACCAATTTTCCACAGTTCGCTGATGGGGCACCCATAATTAATGAAATCGTTCGTGTCGTTAGACCGGGCGGAAAAGCAGTTATCGGTTCTATTCCAAACGGGGCTCGACAGCTTGCATATGAAGAACGTGTAAAACAGTTCACCGCGGAACTGGATGCTAGGTTCGGACCGCGAAAAGAGGCTTACGGCGAATCGACCGGACTCACTCGGCGTATACGCCACTGGTGGACAAAGACTGATCCACTGGTTTCGTGTTACTACTTCCGGGCTGAGGATTTCACATCGCTTGGGAGCAAGCTGGGCGTTCATGTTGCTATCACCGACATACATCCACTTAACCCGTACGTTACATACCGATTTAACGCTGTCTATACGAAGACTCCAAATCCATGAGGATCGTGCCTTTTGAAAAGGTTTCTCACTTGGATTGGAATACGCTGTCTGACAGTTCGCCGCAGGCGTGGATATTTCACCGCGCCGAGTGGATCGCCATCGAGGCCCGTCATTTTTTTCCCGAGAATCTATCGTTCGCACTGGAAGATCGGCACGGCCTCGCGGGAATCTTTCCCTTCTACGCGACGGACAATTCGACAGGAACTTGGTACGAGCGACTCCTTCACAGTGGATTTCACCGACATACCGGCCTCGCCCTCTCCGCGCGACTTAGTGCTTCGGACGCCAAAGCGGCGCGCAGTGCTGCGATGAACCATATCTTCGGACTCGCAGAGCGTCAAAATGCTGATCGCATTCAAATAAATGCGCACAATCTAGCGCCTGAGAATTTGTCGATCGCGCGAAAAGAGATCCCATTTTGGGTCGAGGATCACGCATTTTCGCTGGGCATGGCTTTCGGCCCCAGCGGCTTGGTTGCAGCGCCCGGTGTGGTTACTTGCTGCGCAGATCAAATAGTTGAACTAGCTGCAGATGAGGCGGATTTGTTTAAGCACCTCGACGATAAGGAAAATGTCCGTAAGGCCGAACGAGAAAATGTGGTCATTACGGTCGGAGAACATTTCAATGCGGTCAACGATTTTTATATCGTCGCGCAAAAGTGTGCCTCGCGAACCGGGGAGCTAATAATGCCTGTTGATTACTATAACGATATCTGGCGCGCTTTTTACGACCATGGCAGATGCTCAATAATTTTCGCTTGCCATAATAACGTGCCGGTTGGCGCCGTTTTACTTCTGATTTACAAAAAATCTGCGACTTATTTGGCAGGTTTTTCAGATCCATCGTCGCTTCATTTACGCGCAAACGACTTCCTTCTTTGGTCAGCTATTTTATGGGCGAAACGCGGCGGCCTA
>JBDSSV010000441.1:0-2698 GCA_039928535.1 Burkholderiales bacterium | reverse complement strand
CGACCATTGCATGTTCGAGGTACGGCCGGCTGGCTGACTACGCGGCGGCGCGCGCGACGTGATGCATTAATTGGCGTGCGAAAAGCAATCTTGAAACTTGAAAAATGGAGTCGGACATGCGGATAGCTAGGTTCAGGCTGAATAAATCAGGCGCGGCGGCAGGCGTGCTGCTGGCGGGTTGGGCTTGCCTCGCGTGCGCGCAGCCCTATCCGGCGCGCGCGGTGCGCCTCATGGTGCCGTATTCGACCGGCAGCGCGACCGACGTCCTGAGCCGCACCGTTGCACAAAAGCTGACCGAAACCTGGGGCCAGTCGGTGATCGTGGAAAACCAGCCCGGCGCCAATGGCATACCCGCGACCGCGACGGTCGCCAAATCCGTCCCAGACGGCTATACGCTGATCATGATCGCGGCCAATCACGTCGCGAACGCGACTCTTTACAGCAAGCTGCCTTACGATACCGTCAAGGATTTTCGCGCTCTTGCGCGCATCGGCCAGGTGCCGTTCGTATTGTGCGTGCATCCATCCCTACCCGTACAGTCGGTGAAGGAGTTTGTGGCGCTCGCGAAAGCGCAGCCGGGTCAGATCAACTACGCATCGCCCGGCAACGGCACGCCCGGCCACTTGTCGATGGAACTTCTGAAGACGATGGCGGGCATCAACGTCGCGCACGTTCCATACAAAGGCGCGGCGCAGGCGCTGACCGACATGATGGGCGGCCAGGTGCCGGCGGGTTTCGTGGTGGTGGCAGCGGCCATTCCGCAGGTCAAGAATGGCAAGCTGCGCGCGCTGGCGATCTCGAGCGCCAAACGCTCGCCGCAACTGCCGGAAGTCGCGAGCTTCGACGAGTTGGGCTACAAAGGTTTTGACGTCGTGTCGTGGATCGGCCTCGCAGGACCGGCAGGGTTGCCGGGCGAGGTTGTGAGCAAGATTAGCGCGGATACGCTGAAAGTACTTCAGTTGCCGGATGTGCGTGACCGGATTCTAACTGCCGGCGTTGAAATCGTGCCGGCGGGCGCCGACGAGTTCAACGCCTACATCGCAAAAGAACAAGCGAAGTGGGGCAAGCTGGTCAAGGACTCCGGCGCGAAACTGGATTGAGGCGGTATAGCGTCTACTCCGCGCGCACGCCCGCAGCTTTGATGATGCGGCCGGATCTTTCGGCGTCGATTCTTATGGTGGCAGCGAATTTTTCCGGTGTGCTGGGCGTGGGTTCCAGGCCCAGCACCGTGAGTTTTTCGCGGATTTCCGGCAGCGCCAGAATGCGGACGATGTCGGCGTTGATGCGGTCGACGACCGGGCGCGGCGTGCCGGCAGGCGCCATGAGTCCGAACCAGTTGTTGAATTCATAACCGGGCAGTGTCTCGCCTATGGTCGGCACGTCAGGCAGCACGGCCGCGCGTTTGGAGTTGGTAACGGCCAGCACTTTCAGTCTGCCTGACTGAATATGCGGCAGTGTGACGGGCGTCCCGGTGAACATCAGATCGACCTGGCCGCCGAGAATATCGGTGATCGCCTGGCTGCCTCCTTTGTACGGCACGTGCGTGAGATTGATTTTCGCGGTTATCCGCAACAATTCCCCGCACATCTGGTAAAAGCTGCTGCCCGATGCGTAGGTGAGTTGTCCCGGTCGCGCTTTCGCCAGCGCAATCAGCTCCTTCACATTCCTCACCGGCAGGGAGGGATGCGCAACCAGCACGCTCGCGACGTTGGCCAGCAGCGAAATCGGCGCCACGTCGTTGACCGGATCGTAAGCGAGCTTGTTGTACAGGAACTGGTTCATCGTATGCGTGCTCATCGAGCCGACCAGCAGCGTATAACCGTCAGCCGGCGATCTAACGGCGGCTTCGGTACCGATGTTGCCGTTCGCGCCGCCGCGGTTGTCGATGACGACCGGCTGTCCCCACGCCGCATTTAACTGCTGGCCGACCATGCGCGCGAGTATGTCGGTGGAGCCGCCCGCCGGCAACGGCACGATGATGCGGACCGGTTTCACGGGATAGGCCTGTCCTGCGCTTGTCGAAGTGGTCTGGGCGCTCGCGCACGACAGGCACGACGTGCTCAGGACCGCGTAAAAGATTATCGACGCACGCAATGGCCGGCGAAACATATAAACTTGAATTTTAGGAGAACAACTCATGAAATCCCCCAAAGCCTGCCGCAACCTGACCGACATACGCGCGGCGGTGAATACCATCGACCGTGACCTCGTCAAACTGCTCGCCCGGCGGCAAAAATACGCGCTCGCGGCGCTGCCATTCAAGCACGACCGCAAGAGTATCGGCGATCCGCGGCACCGCAAGGCGATGTTCGTGCAGCGCAAAGCGTGGGCCAAGCCCGGCAAATTGAATCCGCGAATGGTGCAAAAGATATTTCAAGCCATCGTCGACGAATCCAAGCGACTGCATCTTGCCGGGTTTCGTATGAAACGCGGGTAACAGCCCCGGCGTTCCGTATGAGACTCCGGTAACAGCCCCTGCGGGAAGCGGGCGCGCACGGCGTGGCTTGAAATGCTCTGGCCGTTACCACGCCAGCGCGTACGCTTCGCGGCGCGGATCGGCACCGCCGTGTTTGAATCCGGTCTGCGGATCGCGCATGACGGCACATACCGCGCCGCTTTGCGCGGGCAGGCGCGGCAGCACCTGCACGTCGTGACCGCGTTTCTTCATTTCGTCTATCACGTTGTTGGGCATGTCTTC
>JBDSSV010000440.1:0-5634 GCA_039928535.1 Burkholderiales bacterium | reverse complement strand
CCAGCCCTGCCAGGTCGAGACATACGTGAAGTCAGACACCCACAGTCGGTTTGATTCGGGGTTAGAATTTAGCGCATATGACAACTTCCTGCATACGCAATCGTGCCTGGATGGCAGGGATTGCCGCCGTTCTACTCGCGGCAATTGCACCTTGCACCCAAGCGCAGTTTCCGCCCGCGCCCACATCGGCATTCGAAATGAAAAATTTTTATTGCAAGGCAGCCGAGGCAGTACGCAGGTATGGGGCGCCCGCCGAGGCCGTTGCAAAGCTGGCCGCTATGTGCGCAGGCAATGTGCCACCCGACGAACTCGTACCCTCAGCACCGGGCCGCCGCGGCGCGCCAGACTTTTCCGATTCGTCATGCAGGGGGCTTCCGAATTTCGAGCTTGCCGCCCCGAATCCGGCCTTTTGGCTGGGCCCCGCAGCGATTCCACCTGCGGACGACCCGACACCGCCGTGCCGCATGAAGCCGCTTCACCAGCAGTTGAGGGATGCGCTCAAGTTATTTGGCCAGGGCCAGTTTCAGCGCTCGGCCGAATTGCTGCAAGCTCTGGCCGCGCAGTCGGCGGAGCCCGGCCTGAGATTACGGGCGCACGCCGAATGGGCGAAGTCGCTGCTGGCCGCGGGCCGTGCAACCGAGGCGCGCAGCGTAGTCGAGCAAGCTCTGGCGCTCATTGCGAAGGCCGGCGTCGAGCCGGTCGCGCCAGGGCTGTTCGCCAGTAACGCGGAGCACATGCGCTACCACGAGGAACTGCGCAAGCAAAAAAACTCCGAGCTCCTCCATTCCGCGTTGCGTCCGGAGTTTCTGGTGCTCCATGGCCTTGCACTCGAACAAAGCAATGATACGGAAACGGCCATCGCGCGTTACCGCGAGGCGCGAAACCTGTATCTCCGTGAGACGTTGGCGGACAACCGTTATCAGCCGGGGTTGATGCAGACCCACTCCGAATTCGCCCGTCCCTACCTTGCTGCTGCGCTCATCAAGGCCGGGAAAGATCACGAGGCGAAAGAATTGCTGCAAGCAATATTGCGCGGCCGCGAGGATACACTCAGGCTCAGTGCCGCGAGCAACGCGCGCAGGAATGAGTCCGTGAGGGCAATGGGCATGGTCTTTGGACAGTCTATGGGACCCATGCCCGACCTGCCTGCAGATATCATGTCCGCTATCAGCTTCGAGCAGTTTGCGCTCGAGTTCGTTTGCCCGGCGCTGGCGGGCATCGATCTGCGTGCCGGCGCCGTGGAGCGCGCGCTGGAAACCGCGGAGCTGTGCCGGGGCCGCGCCCTGGCCGGTTTGCTTGCCGGGCTGGCATTTCCCGCGCCGCCGGACAGCAAGCCACCGTCGCGCGGCGAAATCGAAGACTACGCGCGCACACGCAAGCTCGCGTTCGAACGCGCCAGCGAAGAGCTGTGGGCGCAGCGCATCGCCGATCCGCGTGCGCTGGCCGCCGCCCGCCCGTCCACGGTTGCCGACATGCGCCGCTTGGCCGCGGAACGCAGTGCAACCATCGTGTACTACCAGATCGACCGCACGCCAAGCGCGCTGCCCGGCCGCATGCCCTCACGCGAAACGGGCATCACCATATGGGTCGTTGCGCCCGACGGGCGCGTGAACGTACGTCAGCGCAGCCTCGATAACCTGCTCGCTCCCGGCACGCTCGCGCTGACCATGGCGGCACTGCGCCTGGGTGAAGCGGTGAGTGTGCCGGCGCGCGGGGTCGCAATCGAGGCCGAAGTCGGCCGCACGGCAAGTCGTTCGTTGGCCAGCGTGGATCTCCGGCGCTTCCACCAGTTACTCATTGAGCCTGTGCGCGAATTGTTGCCGGCGCAAGAAGGCGCGCGGCTCATCGTGGTGCCGGAAGGTGCGCTGTTCCTGGTGCCATTTGCCGCGCTGGAAGATGCGCAGGGGACGCCGCTGATTGCACGGCACGCCCTGTCGGTCGTGCCTTCGCTGCAGACATTGGCCCTCACCGCGCTGCGCCGTCAGCCGCCGGGCGGCTCGTCCGAGGCCGTGGTGGTAGGCAATCCGCTGATGCCCCGTACCATCGACACACGTGCAATAACGGTCCCTGCATTACCTGATGCGCAAGCGGAAGCCAATGCCATTGCCGCGCTGCTCAAAACCAGCGCGCTCTCTGGCGCCGCCGCAACCAAGCGCGCCGTGCTCGCGCGGCTGCCCACGGCACGCTACGTGCACCTGGCCACCCACGGGTATCTCGAAACCTATATCGACGCTGCACCGGTCGCGACTAATCCACACGTGCGCAGTATGCGGGCGCCCGGCCCCAGCGCGGGTGGTAGCAGCATCCCCGGCTTGCTCGCACTGGCGCCCGAAGGCAATGATGAAGGCTGGCTCACCGCGGACGAGATTGCCAAAACAAAAACCCGTGCCGAGCTGGTTGTATTGAGCGCCTGCGATACCGGCCGCGGCCTGATCAACGACGATGGCGTGATCGGGCTGTCGCGTGCATGGATCGCCGCCGGTGCGCCTAGCGTCGTTGTGTCGTTGTGGCAAATACCCGACGACGCAACCCGGGACCTGATGGTCGCCTTCTACCAGCAGCTAGCCGCCGGCACGCGCAAGGCCGAGGCATTGCGCCTTGCCATGCTAGAGACTCGCAAGAAATACCCACAGCCGTTCAACTGGGCAGCGTTTACGCTGATCGGCGAGCCCGACTAAAGCGTAACGACGTGGTTGCCGTCCCGTGCCGAAAAACAATATGTTAACGATAAGAACTTCCAAGGTTGAATGGTTTCCCTCTGCGGAAGCTGTGTTCGTGCTTCTATACCCTTCGACCCGCTCAGGGCGGGCGCGCGCGAACGGACTTAATCAGCGCTTCCTTAGATGCGTTGGACGTACTTCCTCCGCGAACCCGTGCGTTGGGAGCTTAAATTGACCGACTATTCGAAAGGCAGAGCGACCTCGTAACCATATTCGTCGGCGGCTTCGGTCAGCCAGTGCCACATATGCTGCGCATAGCTGCGCGCACAATAGAGATCAAAAATGCCGTCTTCGCGTCGATGCAGCAGCACTCCGACGTGCGCGAGCGACGTCTGCGCGCACTGCCCGATTTGAAATGCACGCGGATGAAGATCGAGGCTGCAGCCTTTCGCGAGCAGATCGAGCGTGCGCGCGCCGCTGATGCGCCAGGCGGCGCGGCCGTGGCTCACGTCGGTTGCGAATCCGTGCGGGATAGTGGGCGAGATGCTGAATTTTCCGGCATCGCTGCCGACGACGAGCCACGCGTCGGGGCCGGTCCACAGCGCCGTGCAGTCCGGTCCTGCCGCCGTGGTATTAAGCGCGAGCGGTAACGCGCAGCCGAGCGCCGACTGCGCACTCGCAAGAAATGCCGCGTCCTGCGGGTCGCCGCGCAAATCGATCAATGCCAGCCCGGTCAGCGCGCTGAATACGACACCGGCACGCGGCATGGGTGCGCCGAACTGTCCGGGGAAGCAGGATTCCGGGCTCGCCAATTCGCGCATGAGGGATTCAGCCACGGACGCGCTCTCCCGCGGGATCGAAAAATACATTGCCCGTAACCGTCACGGGCACGCAGACGCCGGCGAGCGGCGATGTTGCATATAAAGATTTTCCGATCAGGGCGCGGCCATTGCGCAACAGTGCGAGCGCGATAGGCTTGCCGAGCGTCGGGCTGTAACAGGTGGCGGTCACATGGCCGGATATGGGCACGGGTGTTGGCGCGTCTGCATTGACGACGAGCTGCGCGCCGCGCGGGATCGCCGTGGTGCCGTCGAGCGGCATGAGGCCGACGATCTGCCTGCGGTCTGCCGCCGCCAACGCTGGGAGCTTGAGAGAGCGCTTGCCGATGCAGTCTTTGCGCGCGCTGATGAGTTGCCCGAGGCCAAGATCGTCCGGCGTGGTGCGGCCGTCGAGCTCCATGCCTGCGACATGGCCTTTTTCGATGCGCAGGACGCCCATCGCCTCGGTGCCGTACGGCGTGATGCCGAACGGCGCGCCGGCCGCCAGCAGTTTTTCCCACATCGTGCGCGCGTAGTCGGCGGGTACGTTGATCTCGTACGACAACTCACCTGAAAAGCTGATGCGGAACACGCGTACCGGGATACCGGCGATGGTGGCCGCGCGATATCCCATATAGGGCAATGCCTCGTTGCTCCAGTCGCCGTCGGGCGCAAGCGCGCGCAGCACGCGCCGCGCGTCCGGGCCCGCGAGCGCCATGGCGGCCCATTGCTCCGTGAGCGACGTCAAATACACTTCGAGATCGCGCCATTCGACCTGCAGCAGGTATTCGAGCGTCGACATGACCTTGACCGCATTGGCGGTGGTGGTCGTCATTACGTAATGCTGCTCGCCGATGCGCGCGGTGGTGCCATCGTCGAACACCATGCCGTCTTCGCGCAGCATCACGCCGTAACGCACTTTGCCGATGGCGAGGTTGTGCCAATTGTTGATATAGACGCGCTCGAGCAATTCGGCGGCGTCGCGGCCCTTGATGTCGATCTTGCCCAGCGTGGACACGTCGACCAGCCCTGCGTTATTGCGCACCGCATTGACTTCGCGGTTGACCGCATCGAGATCGGTTTCATTCGCGCGGCGGTATAACTGCGGCCGCCGCCATAAACCGGCGTTGATGAATGTCGCGCCAGCTTCGACGTGCCATGCGTCGAGCGCTGAAAGGCGCAGGGGGGCCACATGCGGGCCGCGTTCCTGCCCGGCGATGGCGCCCAATGTCACCGGGGTATAAGGCGGGCGGAACGTCGTGGTGCCGACATCCGGAATCTGCGCGTTGAGCAACTGCGCGTGTATCGCGAGCCCGTTGATGTTGGACGTCTTGCCCTGGTCGGTGCCCATGCCGAGCGTGGTGTAGCGTTTGAGGTGCTCGACCGACGCATAGCCTTCGCGCGCGGCTAGCGCGATGTCGGCGGCAGTCACGTCGTTCTGAAAATCAACGAAGCATTTTTCGCGCGTGCCGGTGCGCACCTGCCAGAACGGCTGGGTCGGCGCCTGATTGTCCGGCGATGAGCGTGGCGCCAAAGGTACTGCACCCGTGCCGCAACCGACAGCATAGGCGGCGGAGGCGCCAGCGGCACAACCCTGGTTGAGGCATGCGGAAAGGGTCATGGCGCCGTTCGCGCAGCCGGCCGAACGCGCCACTTGTGTCGCATCGCCCGGCACGAATGCAGCCAGCTGGCTGTCGTAACGCAGCTTGCCTTTGGCCTGCGAATGCAAATGTACCGCGGGACTCCAGCCACCCGACATGCACACGAGATCGCACTCGACAGTCTGCGCGGGGCCGCTAATGTTGCCGTCGCCATCGACGTCGGCGATGTCGACCGCGCTGACGCGCTGTCCGCCGTGCACGCGCACGATCGCGGCGCCGAAACGGCATTCGATCGCCGCCTGCTGCACCCGCACAGGGCCGCGACCGAGCGTCCCGCGGCGCACGTCGACTATCATCGCTTCGACGCCCGCGGCCTTGAGATCGAGCGCGGTGAAATAGGCGCTGTCGTTGTTCGTGAAGATCACCGCGCGTGTGCCGGGCCTTACTGCATAGCGGTTCGCATAGGCGCGCGCGGCGGACGCCAGCATCACGCCCGGCCGGTCGTTATCGGGAAAGACCAGCGGGCGCTCGAGCGCCCCGGTGGCGAGAATCACT
>JBDSSV010000439.1:0-11874 GCA_039928535.1 Burkholderiales bacterium | reverse complement strand
AGATAGTGGGTAAAAATGAAAGTCGTTCCCGAGCCATCCGAGCGTGCGACGACCGTGATGTCCTGGTCCGGCAGCTTGACGCCTTTATTCAGTGCCGCGATCGCCGGCGCATTCCATTTCGTTACCTTGCCGAGATAGATATCGGCAAGTACTGTGCCAGTCAACCGCAAGCCGCCCGGCTTGATGCCTTCTAGGTTGTAGACCGGCACCACGCCGCCCATCACCATCGGAAACTGCACGAGGCCCTCTTTTTCCAGCTGAGCGGGCTCGAGCGGCGCATCCGACGCGCCGAAGTCGACGGTCTTGGCGAGTATCTGCTTGATGCCGCCGCCAGAGCCGATCGATTGATAATTGAGCCCGATACCGGTCTTTGCACGGTAGGCTTCCGCCCATTTCGAGTAAATCGGATACGGGAAAGTGGCACCCGCACCGGTGATTTCGGCGGCCTGTGCCGGGGCGGCTACAGCGAGGCCCAGCGACAGCGCTGCACCCGCGATAAATCGTTGGAATAATTCGGATTTCATGCTTGCTCTCCCAGTTTGCATGCAGGCAAAACCTGCAGGATGGGGCGCATGATAGCGTTCGATTGTTACAGCTTCGTGACGCGCGGCGGCGGCCGGTGTCCTGACACGAGGCTGATATTATGCGACATGCAAGGAAAGCTCTCTGGCCGCGACTAACATGCAGCTTGCGACGACGCCCGGCCAAACCAAGGAGTACTGCTTATGCTAACCATACGTAACTTGATATACGCGCTGACCGCGGCACTGCTGCTGAACAGCGTGGCCGCTCATGCGCAAACGGCCAAACCCGCCGCCACCGTCGGGTCTGCCAAAGCGACATTCGCCGGCGGCTGCTTCTGGTGCATGGAACACCCGTTCGACGTATTGCCGGGCGTGATCTCGACGACCTCGGGCTATATCGGCGGCCAGAAAAAAAATCCGACTTATGAAGAAGTGTCGTCCGGGCGCACCGGCCATGCCGAAGCGGTGCAAGTCGTTTTCGACCCGAAAAAAGTGACTTACGACAAGCTGCTCGATGTGTTCTGGCACAACATCGATCCCACGGTCAAAGACGGGCAATTCTGTGACCATGGCACACAGTACCGCAGCGGGATTTTTTATCATGACGACTTGCAGCGCCAACAAGCTGAGGCATCTAAGGCGGGCATCGACCGCAGCAAGACTTTCAGCGGGCCGATTTTTACGGAGATTACGCGCGCCGCCGAATTCTATCCGGCCGAGGACTATCACCAGGATTACTATATGAAGAACCCGCTACGCTACAAGTACTATCGCGCCGGCTGCGGACGCGACAATCGTCTGAAGCAGCTATGGGGCAAAGCGCCGGAATAATTCTCGCGCGGGCGTTCCCGTGAAGCGCGTGCTGCTGCTCGGGGGCGGCCACAGTCATCTGGAAGTCGTGCGGCGTTTCGGCATGCTTCCCGTCCTGAATACGGAAATTACGCTGGTCGATGCCGAGCCGTTTTCCACCTACTCGGGCATGCTGCCAGGGTTGATCGCCGGGCACTACGAATTCGGCGATTGCCACATCGATCTTGCGCGCCTCGCGCAACGCGCCGGCGTTCGTTTCATCAATTCGCGTGCGTGCGGGCTCGATGTTACGAACCGCCGCCTCGAATTAAACAACGGCACGCGCATTGATTACGACCTCCTTTCCATCAATGCCGGATCAACGCCGTCGACCGCTGGCATCACGGGCGCCGATCATGCGCTCGCAGTAAAGCCCTTTCAGCCGTTCGCGCACGCCTGGAACAATCTGATTGAGCGCGCGCGCAATGGCGATTTACACAGCGTCGTGGTAATCGGCGGCGGCGCCGCTGGCGTGGAAATTCTGCTGGCAATGCAGTTCCGGCTGGCGCAATTGGCGGGGACGAGGCGCGTCGATTTTGCGCTGGTGACGGACGCACATTGCGTATTGCCCGGCCACAATGAGGGAGTGCGTTCTGCGTTCGAGCGTGTGCTGGCGTCGCGCGGGATCACCGTGATTCTGCAGGCTCGCGTCGAGCACGTCGCGGCCGCCGCGGTGATTTTAGACGGAGGACGCCGCATCACTGCAGACGCTGTGGTGCTTGCCACTGGCGCCGCGGCCCCGGCCTGGTTCGCGGACACCGCACTCAAGCTTGATGAGCACGGTTTTATCGCGGTTGACGACAGGCTGAGATCGGAATCGCACGCTACGGTATTTGCTGCCGGCGACTGCGCGTCCATCAAAGACCGTGTGTACCCGAAATCCGGCGTATATGCAGTGCGCCAGGCACCCGTGCTCGCCGAAAATTTGCGCAGGACAACAACCGCTCAACCGCTGGCGAACTACCATCCTCAGCGCCGTGCCCTGGCGCTGATCAGCACGGGCGACAAATACGCGGTCGCATCTTATGGCCGCATGGCGCTGGCGGGCGTTTGGGCGTGGCGCTGGAAAAACTATATAGACCGCAAGTTCGTGCGGCGCTACAACCAGTACTTGCGCTAAGTCAGGATCACCCGCGCAAACTTACGTTTGCCCACTTGCAGTACGACCTGCGCGCCCGCAGCGAGCTTCAGAGACTTGTCGCCGACCTTCTCGCCGTCGAGTTTGACCCCGCCTTGCGCGATCATGCGCAGCGCTTCCGATGTACTCGCGCATAAGCCCGCCTCTTTAAGCAGGTTCGCGATCGCCATGCCGTCCGCACCCGCATTGACGCTCATCGTGGCAATATCGGCGGGAATTTCCCCCTGCTTGAAGCGCGACTCGAAATCGGCGAGCGCCGCATCCGCCGCGGTCTTCGAATGGAAACGCGCGACGATTTCCTGCGCCAGCGCGACCTTGATATCGCGCGGATTGCGACCGTCGGCAATTTCTTTTTTCCATTGCCTGACGGTCGCCAGCGGTTCGAACGACAGCAATTCCACATAGCGCCACATCAAATCGTCCGAAATCGACATCAGCTTGCCGAACATGTCGTTAGGCGCATCGGTGATGCCGACATAATTGCCGAGCGACTTCGACATCTTGCTGACGCCGTCGAGGCCTTCGAGCAGCGGCATCGTGAGTATGCATTGCGGCGGCTGGCCGTAATGCTTTTGCAACTCGCGGCCCATCAGCAGATTGAACTTCTGGTCAGTGCCGCCGAGCTCGAGGTCCGCCCTGAGCGCGACCGAGTCGTAACCCTGCACCAGCGGATAGAGAAATTCATGGATGGCAATCGGCTGGTTGGCCTTGTAGCGCTTGCCGAAGTCGTCGCGCTCGAGCATGCGCGCGACCGTGTGAGTGGCGGCGAGCTTGATCATGTCGGCCGACGTGAACTTGTCCATCCACGCCGAATTGAACGCGATCTCGGTTTTGCCCTGGTCGAGAATCTTGAAGACCTGCGCGGTGTAGGTTTTGGCGTTGGCCGCAACCGCGTCGCCCGTCAGCGGCGGACGCGTGGCATTCTTGCCGGTCGGGTCCCCTATCATTCCGGTGAAATCGCCAATCAGGAAGATGACGTGATGTCCGAGCTCTTGAAGCTGCCGCAACTTGTTGATGAGCACCGTGTGCCCGATGTGCAAGTCCGGCGCGGTCGGATCGAACCCTGCCTTAACGCGCAACGGCCGCCCCGATTTCAGCCGCTCGACGAGCTCAGCCTCGACCAGCAGCTCTGCGCAACCGCGTTTGATTGTTTCGAGCTGATCGTTCAACGCTGCCATGCGCGTGCGGCTAGAACAAAATCACGGCTTTTCACAATGTGATATCCGGGCTTGCGCACCGGTACCGTTCTGCTAAGCTTGCCGCGTTGCTCCACAGGGGGGCCTTTAAAAATATGCTAAAAGCATGATTTTAACCCATAAAATTAATATCCTGATAGGCAATCTCACGCCCCGCCATCGCCTCGCCGCCGCTGTAATCGCCATCCCCTGCTTCGGAGTGGTCGCCGCGTTCGGCATTGCTCCCGACACGATGGTCGAAAAAATAACCTTCAACAACGTCATCGAAGACCTCCAGCTTCCCACCCTCACACCCAGCGCCGACCAGAATCAAACCTTCACGCGCGAAGAGCGCATCCAGCGCGGCGACACCGTGGCCTCCTTGCTGGCGCGGCTACAGATCGTCGACCCTGAAGCTACCCAGGTTCTGCGCAATAACAAGCAGGCGCAGGCGCTTTATCAATTGATCCCGGGCAAGACCGTGCGCGCGGCCGCCGATTCAAGCGGCAAGCTGGTCAGTCTGCGCTATCTGAATGCGGGCAACCTGGTATCGGTAGACCGCACCAACGATGCGTTGGTGGTCAAACAGGAACTCGCCCAGCTCGAGCGGCGCGTCCTGATGAAATCGGCGGAAATCCGCAGTTCGCTGTTTGGCGCGACCGATGCTGCGGGCCTGTCCGATGCCGTTGCCATGCAAATCGCCGATATTTTTTCCACCGACATCGACTTTCACCGCGACCTGCGCAAAGGCGACCGCTTCAGCGTCGTCTACGAAGTATTTTACGATCGCGGCGAGTCGGTGAAATCGGGACGTGTGCTGGCGGCCGAATTCATCAACCAGGGCAAGACCTACACGGCAGTGTACTTCAACTACGCCGACAACGAAGGCGGTTATTACACGGCCGACGGCAAGAACCTGCGCAAGCAGTTCCTGCGTTCGCCGCTGGAATTTTCGCGCATTACGTCCGGCTTTACGAACGCACGATTTCATCCGGTGCTGCAGACTTGGCGCGCGCACAAGGGCATAGACTATGGTGCGCCGACGGGCACGCGCGTGAAAGCGACGGCTGACGGCGTGGTGGACAGCGCCGGCCGTCAAGGCGGATATGGCAACGTCGTCGTGCTGCGCCACCAGGCCAAGTACACGACGTGGTACGGGCATCTGTCCGCGATCAGTAAAGGGCTGCGCAAGGGCAAGCGAGTGGCGCAAGGCGAAGTGATAGGTCTGGTCGGCGCGACCGGCCTCGCCACCGGCCCGCATCTGCACTACGAATTCCGCATCAACGACGTGCATCAGAATCCGTTGCACGTCGCGATGCCCGCCGCGCCGCCCATTTCGCCCGAATTGCGGCCGCGATTCGAACAGACCGCCAAGCTGTACAGCGAACGGCTGGATCTGCTGCGCACGACAAATCTGGCGGGTCTCGACTAAAACCCAGATGTCCGAACTCTACGTCGGGCTGATGTCGGGCACCAGCCTCGACGGAGTCGACGCGGTGCTCGCAGATTTCGGCCATGGCAAACCGCGTCTGCTGGCGCATAACCACAGCGCTTTTCCACCCGCGCTGCAGGCGGAACTGACGGCTCTCAATCATCCGGGCAATGACGAACTGGCGCGCGCGGCGCGCGCGGCCAACGATCTCGCGCGAATTTATGCGGCGTGCGTCCAGGCGCTGCTTGCACAATGCACGGTCGCCGCATCAGCGATAGCCGCCATTGGCTGCCACGGCCAGACCGTGCGCCACCAGCCGGCCGTTGGTTATACGCTGCAACTCGTCAACGGCTCACTGCTCGCTGAGCTTACGGACATCGACGTCGTTTGCGATTTTCGCGGCCGCGATGTCGCCGCCGGCGGCCAGGGCGCGCCGCTGGTGCCCGCATTTCATCACGCTGCATTTGCCAGTGCCGCGCGGCACCGCGTCATCGTCAATATCGGGGGCATCGCCAATATCACCGATCTGCCGCCCGCCGCCAACGTGACCGGCTTCGACTGCGGGCCGGGCAATCTGCTACTCGACGCCTGGACGCAACGCCATTTGCGCCAGCCGTTCGACCGCGACGGCGCATGGGCGCACAGCGGCGCCGCCAGCGCGGACTTGCTCGCGCATTTGCTGGCGGACGAATATTTTCGCCGCGCCCCGCCTAAAAGCAGTGGGCGCGAAACGTTCAATCTCGCATGGCTGGAAAAGCAGCTCAAAGGCACGGAGAAACCCGCCGACGTGGCAGCGACCTTGCTTGCGCTGACGGCCGGTACAATCTACCAGGCCATCGAAAAATTCTGCGTCGGCGCGGGAGAAGTTTATCTATGCGGCGGCGGCGCGCGCAATGTCGCGCTGGTCAAACTGCTCGCCGCGCAACTCGCGCCGCGTCAGATTGCCGCGACTGACGTGATCGGCGTCAATGCCGAACACGTCGAAGCGCTCGCCTTCGCATGGCTTGCCCGACAGACTATGCACGCGCAGACCGGCAATTTACCCGCGGTGACCGGCGCCCGCGGCGCGCGCATACTCGGCGCAATTTACCGCGCCTGAAATAAAAAGGGCGCCACCGGCGCCCTTTTTCATGAAGCCCCGGCCGCAACCGTCAGGCGGAAAATGAAGATCCGCAGCCGCAAGTGCTGGTCGCATTCGGGTTCTTGATCACGAACTGCGCGCCTTCGACGCCTTCCTGATAGTCAATCTCGGCGCCGCCGAGATATTGCAGGCTCATCGGGTCTATCAGCAGCGTGACGCCGTTCTTCTGCATCGAAGTGTCGTCCTCACTTACGGCCTCATCGAACGTGAACCCGTACTGGAAACCCGAGCAGCCTCCACCAGTGACGAACACGCGCAATTTGAGATCGGTATTGCCTTCCTCGTCGATCAGTTGTTTGACCTTGGCCGCCGCGTTGTCGGTGAAGACCAGCGGCGAAGGCATCTCGGTAATGGCATTCATGCGAGTTACTCCTGGTAATTACTCGGCCTTGGCCGGCTTCAGATGCACGACCTTGTCGGACTTGCCTTCGGGTTGATAGACGAGCCGCCCCTGCACTACCGCGCCGAGCTGTATTTCCATCGTCCGATAGTATACATCCCCTGTGACATTCGACTTCGCCTGCAGTTCCGCGTATTCGCTCGCGTGCACAGGGCCGACGACTGTGCCATTGATTACCGCGTGGGAAACGCGGATTTCGCCTTCGATATGCGCGTGCTCGGACAGCACAAGCGTGCCGGGCTTGTCGTCCGCGGCAAGCACGTTCCCGCGCACGTGGCCGTCGACGCGCAACCCACCGCCGAATGTAATATTGCCCTCGATTGTCGTGCCCGCGCCGATCAGGCAGTCGATGCGATTTTGCGGTTTATTGCTCCTGCCGTTGCCGAACATGGTTACTCTCCCTGTCAGGACGCGTTGACTGTCTGAGTCAACCTCGGTTCATTGCTGCCGCTTTCAAATACCCGCACCTGCACGCTTTTAACAACCGCGCCGGCTGCGACGCGAAACGTGCCTTCCACCTTCTGGTAGAAGCGAAAATTGAGCTTGAACGTCTTGTCCGCTTTATCGCCTTCGACTGGCAGCACCATGACGACCTTCTTTCCGTCCTGGTGCAGGTTCACGACGAATTGCAATGAGCCCTGATAGTCCTTGCCGCGCTGCCCGGTCTGGGTCAGCAGCAGCCGATAGCGATATTCGCCGGGCAGAGCGTCATTCTGCACCAGGAAGCGGTTGACCGCCACTCCGCCCTCCTTGCCGCCCGACGGCATCAGTGTCTGAAAAAACGCCAGATCTTCCTTAAGACCGGCATTTTCTTCAGTTAATGTCTTCATCTGCTTGACGAGGTCAGCATAGGTTGCACGCTCCATCAGAAGTTGGCGCTCGCTTTGCGCGTGTTGGCCACGAAGTTGTGCTGTCTCCTGCTGCGTTTTCGCATTCGTTTCGCTGAGCCGCTGCACCTCCTGGTTGGCCTCGCTTTGATCGAAGCCGGCGAACTTCCTGCCGAAATCGTAGGCGGCACGCGACAAAAACAGGATGACCAGCGCCAGCGCGATAAGGCTAAGCCAGCGCAGATACCACGGAATCGCGGCACGCACTGCCATGTGCGGCGCCGAAATGCCGAACATGCGCTTTAACCTTCTGCCTAAGGCATTAATGCGATCTGCTCCAGACCGGTCGTCTCAGGCAGCGCGCACATGATATTCATGTTCTGCACCGCCTGACCGGCGGCGCCCTTCGTGAGGTTGTCGATCACCGACAATACGACCGCGATGTCGCCGTCCGCCGGCTGATGCACTGCAATGCGGCACATGTTCGATCCGCGCACCGAGCGCGTTTCGGGATGCGCACCGGCCGGCATCACGTCGACGAACGGTTCGTCGGCGAACTGCGTCTCGTACAGCTTCTGCAAATCGATGCTGCCGGTAAGTTGCGCGTACAGCGTCGCATGGATGCCGCGTATCATCGGCGTCAGATGCGGCACGAACACGAGACGCGCCGGTTTGCCTGCCATCGCGTTCAGTCCCTGCGTAATTTCGGGATGGTGGCGGTGTCCGGACACGCCGTAGGCCTTGAAATTGTCCGACGCTTCCGCCATCAGCGTATGCACTTCGGCTTTGCGTCCGGCGCCGCTGACGCCCGACTTGGAATCCGCGATCAGATGCTGCAAATCAACCTTGCCGCTTTTCATGAGCGGCAGGAAACCGAGTTGCACCGCGGTCGGATAGCAGCCGGGATTGGCGACGATGCGCGCATTGCGTATTTGTTCGCGATTGACCTCGGGCAGACCGTACACTGCCTGGGCGACGAGTTCAGGACAAGCGTGCTTTGTCGCGTACCATTTTTCCCACGTCGCGATGTCCTTGATGCGAAAATCCGCCGCGATGTCGATAATGCGCACGCCGGCGTCGAACAGGACGCGCGCCTGCTGCATCGCTACGCCATTGGGCGTCGCAAAAAAAACGATGTCGCATTTTTTTAGCGCCTCGTCCGACGGCGCGGTGAAATCGAGATCGACGTGGCCGCGCAGGCTGGTAAACATGGCGGCGACCGGCGTGCCCGCTTCCTGGCGCGATGTGACGACTTTCAACTCGCAATACTGGTGCTGCGCGAGCAGGCGCAACAATTCGACGCCAGTATAGCCGGTGCCGCCGACAACTCCGACATTCAGTTTTTTGCGTGTCATTCCCGTCACCCACGCGCGAAAAAAAGCCGCGCCTATTGTAAGTTACAAACGAAAAAGCCGCCCGCAGGCGGCTTTGACGGCCGAAATCAACGGTCAGCGTTTCGAGAATTGCTTGCGACGTCGCGCTTTGTGCAGACCGACTTTCTTGCGCTCGACTTCGCGCGCATCGCGCGTCACGAGCCCGGCTTTCTTGAGCACCGGCTTCAAAGCGGCGTCGAATTCAATCAACGCACGCGTGATGCCGTGGCGAACCGCGCCGGCCTGGCCGGACTCACCGCCACCGTCGACGTTGACCATGATGTCGAATGCGCCCAGCTTGTCGGTCAGCACGAGCGGCTGGCGCACAATCATGCGGCCGGTTTCGCGCGAGAAAAATACGTCGACCGGTTTGTCGTTGACGACGATGTCGCCTTTGCCCGGCTTGATGAATACACGCGCGACGGCGCTTTTGCGCCGGCCCGTGCCATAGTTGTATTGCGGTTGCTTGGCTGGCATTGGAATCAGGCCCTTATTTCGAGAGGTTTCGGCAATTGCGCTTCATGCGGATGAGCAATACCCGCGTAAACCTTTAATTTCTTCAGCATTGCGTAGCCGAGCGGCCCCTTGGGCAGCATGCCTTTGACCGCCATTTCCAGCACGCGGCGCGGATGGCGCGCCTGCAACTTCTCGAAATTGGTGGTGGAAATGCCGCCGGGGTAGGTGCTGTGCCGGTGGTAAAGTTTGGTGCGCGCCTTGCTGCCGGTCACGCGCAGCTTATCGACGTTGACGACCACGATATAATCGCCCACGTCGACATGGGGCGTGAATTCCGGCTTGTGTTTGCCGCGCAGACGGTGGGCCAGTGTAGCGGCAAGCCGTCCCAGCACTTTGTCCTGAGCATCGACGACGTACCAATCGTGCGTGATTTCATGGGCTTTCGCCGTAAATGTCTTCATAACCGAACCCGCTGCCTTGCTCTAATTGTTGTTGAAAAGCGTCGTCATAAACGACAGAAAGCTTTGGATTATATGGTAAAAATCGAACCTCTGTCAAACCCGGGCAAGTTCCTAGCCCACGCGCGCGACGGCCGCGCCTGCCCACCGGATCATATTGAATTGGCAAGGATAACAATGAAAGCCGGCACGCCATGAAAGCCCGGATCAAGTGGGTTGAGGACGTCTGTTTCGTCGGCGAATCGGGCAGCGGCCACGCACTCGTCATGGATGGCGCGCCCGAGGGCGGTGGCCGCAATATCGGCATGCGGCCGATGGAAACCGTGTTGATCGGCACCGGCGCCTGCGCTGCCTACGATGTCGTACATATTTTGAAAAAGTCGCGCACCGCCATATCCGATTGCGTCGTCGAGATCGATTCGGAGCGCGCGCCCGACGACCCTAAAGTCTTTACGCGCATTCATTTTCATTTTGTCGTCAGCGGCAAGGCGTTGAAGCCGCCACAGGTCGAACGCGCGATCCACCTGTCCGCCGAGAAATATTGCTCCGCGTCCATCATGCTCGCGAAGACCGCCGCGATAACGCATGACTTCGAACTCAAGGAAGATTGAATAGCCGCTGGGCATCGCACGGCTGGCGTGAATCCGCAATCCTGAATTTACGCCAGACTCACGCCCAACAGTCTGCCGATTAAGTAAGTCACGCCGCCCGCGGCGGCACCGATCGCCAGCATGCGTGCGCCGCTCATGAGTGCGTTACGTCCGGTATAAAGCGATAGCGTCGCACCGACCGCGAACAACGCCACCGCGGTCAATGTTATGACCGCCGGCAAGCGCGCTGCGCCCGTCGAAAATAAAAATGGCAGCAACGGAATCAGGCCGCCGATCCCAAACGACACCAGGGACGACAATGCAGCGCCCCACGGGGAACCGAGGTCATCCGGATTCAGGCCCAGTTCCTCGCGCGCAAGGGTATCGAGGGCGCGCTCGGGGTCGGCGATGATCTGCTTCGCCATGCGCAGCGCTTCGTCTCTCTGCACGCCGCGCGCTTCGTAAATCAGCGCGAGTTCGTGCGCCTCTTCTTCCGGATACTCGGCCAGTTCGTCGCGCTCGAGGCCGATCTGATATTCATACATCTCGCGTTGCGAGCGCACCGATACGTATTCGCCAGCGGCCATCGAGAATGCGCCGGCGACCAGACCGGCGACGCCCGTCAGCAAAATCGTCGCGTTGCCGGCATTGGCGCCCGCGACGCCGAGAATCAGGCTCGCATTCGAAATCAAGCCATCATTGACGCCGAATACCGCTGCGCGCAAATTGCCGCCGCCCGACAATGCGCTGTGATGGCCGACGTCGTCGACCTGATGTGAGGCGGCCAGCCCGGTGCCGCCGGCATATATGGACATGCCGCGCACCTTCATCGCAGCCAGCACTGTGCGCAAACGGCGCGGGCCGTGGCGCCGCACCAATCCGGCGACGACGCGCGATCGCACGTCCGGCACAAAAACCGGCAGCGTAGCGCCAGCGGCAAGCCCTTTGTCCGCCCAGATCAATGCCTGGCCTTCGGCTTCGCGCGCCAGACCCAGGAAAAGTTTTTCCCGCGGCGTGCCTGCTTCGCACGCGGCGACCACGCGGTACAGATACGCCGCGCGTTTTTCCTCATTCCAGCTGGAAATTTCGTTCATGTCGTAGTCTTCGATGTCGACATGTAAATAGCTAACCGCCAGCAGACGAATCCGCACGCGACCAGGACTGCCATCGCGACTGCCAGGCCGCGGCCCGTGCCCGATGCATAAGGCGACAACAAGCCTGCCGTCAGCCCGGCGAACAAGCTCTGTTGCGCACCTTGCAGCGAAGCGGCAAGGCCGCGATTGTCCGGAAACAGATCCAGTATCAGCAGCACGATGCTGGGCATGGCGAGCGACATCCCTATCGTATAAACCATTACCGGCAGCACTGTCCACGGCAGGGCGGGCGGATATACTACGTTATAGGCGAGATTGAACGAAGCCGCGCCCAGCATCACCGCATAGCCGTAGCGCACCGTCCGCCGCGGCGAGATTTTCCCCGCCAGCCGGCCCGACAGGAACGCCCCCGCGATG
>JBDSSV010000438.1:0-5729 GCA_039928535.1 Burkholderiales bacterium | reverse complement strand
CGCCGAAGTGCTCCGGCAGCGTGTAGCCGACCGTATCCGGAACGTTGATGGTGGTGGCACCCGCCGCGATCACCTGCTCGAGGATGCGGCATAAAAAATCGATGTCCGACCGGCCGGCGTCTTCCGGCGAGAATTCGACGTTGCTGGTGTACTCGCGCGCCCACTTGACCGCTCTCACTGCCTGCTCGATCACCTGCGACGGCTCCATGCGCAATTTCTTCTCCATGTGGATGGGGCTCGTCGCGATGAAGGTGTGCACGCGCGGTGACCTGGCGCCCTTGACCGCTTCGCCGCAGCGGCGCACGTCTTTTTCATTTGCGCGCGCGAGTCCGCATACCGTGCTGTCACGCACGGCCGCGGCCACCGCCTTCACGGACTCGAAATCGCCGTCGCTAGCCGCCGGGAAGCCGGCCTCGATGACGTCGACATGCAGGCGCTCGAGTTGGCGTGCAATGCGCAGTTTTTCGTCCTTCGTCATCGCTGCGCCGGGACTCTGCTCGCCGTCGCGCATGGTGGTATCGAATATGATCAGTTTTTCCTTGCTCATGGGTCTCTCCAGTCTCCGCCGCGTGGCGCGTCATGGCGCGCGCACTAAATTCATGGAATCATCCCGGGTTTTACAACACCCGGCCGCACGACAAAATCAAATTTTAAGTAGGAGTGTTTAGCGCGCGACGCGCAGCAGCAGGCCTGCCAGCAGAGGGCTGGCAAGAAGGAACAGCATGGTGGCCTGATGGTTGGAACTCATGGCGTCAAAATATATAGGGTTTTGCGCGGGCTGGCAAGTACGCTCAGGGCAAAGGCGGCGCCGGGGGACGGCCGCTGCTTTTGCGCCGCGCCATGTCGAGCACAGCAAGCGCGTAACCCGACAATGCGTAGCAGATGAACAGCATGAACATCATTTCGGGCAACGTGCTCGACACGGCGACCAACGCGACCACGGCCAGCGCAATCGCGACCACCACAGGAAACGAAACGCTTTTGCGCGGATTGATGTCTTTGCCGCTGTAGTACTTGAAGTTGCTCACCATCGTCAGGCCGGCGAACATGGTCAATATCCAGGCCAGCCATTTCACGTCGGCGCCGCTGATCTGGTGCTCGTTCATCGCCCATACGAGGCCGGCGACAACGCAAGCCGCCGCGGGACTCGGCAAGCCCTGGAAGAACCGTTTGTCGGCGACTTCGAGCTGCGTATTGAAACGCGCGAGCCGCAACGCCGCGCACGCGCAATAGATGAAAGCCGCGATCCAGCCTAGCTTGGTCGTCACCCATGCACCGAGCATCGGAATATTCTGCTGGTTCGAAAAATCCTTGAGCGCCCACACGTAGACGACCAGCGCCGGCGCAACGCCGAACGACACCATGTCCGAGAGGCTGTCGTATTCGGCGCCGAACGCGCTCTGCGTGTGCGTGAAACGCGCGACACGCCCGTCGAGACCGTCGAACACCAGCGCCACGAATATGGCGAGCGCGGATTGCTCGAAGTGGCCGTTCATCGCCTGCACGATGGAAAAGAAACCCGCGAACAAGGCGGCCGTCGTAAACAGATTGGGCAGCCAGTAAATGCCGCGGCGCCGGATGCGGCCGCCCTTGCCCAGCAATTGTTGTTTGGGCGCGTACATCGGGTTATGCCAATTCCGCGATCACGTTGCTTGACGCGTAGATCTTGTCGCCGACCGCTACCTTCGGCTGCGCCGAGAGTGGCAGATAGACGTCAACACGCGAGCCGAAACGGATAAATCCATAGCGCTGACCGCGCGCGAGCTTATCGCCGGCCTTCACGTAGCCAAGAATGCGGCGGGCGATCAGCCCGGCGACTTGCACGCACGTCACGTCGGTGCCGTCCGCCATCTTGAACCACAGCGCGTTACGCTCTTTTTCGAGTGACGCTTTTGACAATGCCGCGTTGAGGAAGCTGCCCGCGTCGTACCGCGCTTCGCTGACGTCGCCGTCGACCGGACTGCGGTTCGAATGCACGTTGAACACGTCCATGAAAACGTTGATCTTGATCGCTTCGCGTTTCAGATAAGGGTCCTCTGTGCGCTCGACGACCACCACCTGCCCGTCGGCCGGCGACAGGACGGCGCGCGGGCCGGACGGAATCTCGCGCGGTGGATGGCGAAAAAACTGCAGTATGAAAAACGCGACGAGCCAGAAAAAAAACGCCCACGCCCAGCCGGCGACGACCGTAACGAGCAGCGCGACGGCGAATGCGCCGGCAACAAACGGCCAGCCTTCGCGCGCGATGATCGGATGGGGGTAGTTACTCATAGGATTGAGGACTGAGGATCGCGTAGTCCCACTCCGGCACACGCGTCGCGCTCACAATTCCCTCAATCCTCGCTCCTCATTCCTAGTTCTTGCTCTGATCGACCAGCTTGTTTTTCTTGATCCACGGCATCATGTCGCGCAGCTTGCCGCCGACGATTTCGATCGGGTGCTCGCGCCCCATGCGGCGCATGGCATTTAACTTGGCCGCGCCGGTCTGGTTCTCAAGCAGGAATTCCTGCGCGTACGCGCCGGTCTGGATTTCCTTGAGGATCTTGCGCATCTCGTTCTTGGTTTCCTCGGTGATGATCCGCGGGCCGCGCGTGAAGTCACCGTACTCGGCATTGTTCGAAATCGAATAGCGCATATTGGCGATGCCGCCTTCATACATCAAGTCGACGATCAACTTCAATTCGTGCAGGCACTCGAAGTACGCCATCTCCGGCGCGTAGCCCGCTTCCGTCAGCACCTCGAATCCCGCCTGCACCAGCGCCGTAGCGCCGCCGCACAATACCGTCTGCTCGCCGAAGAGATCGGTCTCGGTCTCTTCCTTGAATGTCGTCTCGATAACGCCGGCCTTGCCGCCGCCGATAGCCGCCGCGTACGACAACGCCATGTCGCGCGCCTTCTTTGACGGGTTCTGATGGATCGCAATCAGCATCGGCACGCCACCACCCTGCGCGTACGTGCCGCGCACGGTATGGCCGGGGGCCTTGGGCGCAACCATCACCACGTCGAGATCGGCGCGTGGCGCGACTTGGCCGTAATGGATATTGAAGCCGTGCGCGAACGCGAGCGTCGCGCCTTTTTTGATATTGCCCGCGACGTCCTCGCGATATACCTTGGCGATGTGCTCATCGGGCATCAGCATCATGACGAAATCCGCGCCCTTGATCGCCTCCCCGACTTCCTTGACGCTAAGACCGGCTTTCTTCGCCTTGTCCCACGAGGCGCCGCCCTTGCGCAGGCCGACTGTCACCTTGCCGCCCGAATCCTTCAGGTTCAGCGCGTGCGCGTGGCCCTGCGAGCCATAGCCGACGATCGTGACTTTTTTGCCCTTGATCAGCGAAAGATCGGCATCTTTATCGTAATAGACTTTCATGATTTCCTCTTTGTGAAGCGTGAGGAGTTAGGCGTGAGGAGTGAGGAGTTAAAACCGCCGTTCTGCCCCCCGCCTCCCGCCTCACTCCTCACTAGATTTTTAAAACGCGGTCGCCGCGGCCGATGCCCGACGCACCGGTGCGCACGGTTTCCAGTATCGCGCCGCGGTCGATCGCGCTCAGAAATGCGTCGAGCTTGTGGCCGGTCCCCGTCAGCTCTATTGTGTAATCCTTGTCCGTCACATCGATGATGCGGCCGCGGAAAATGTCCGCCATGCGCTTCATCTCCTCGCGGTCCTTGCCGATAGCGCGCACCTTGACCAGCATGAGTTCGCGTTCGATGTGGTCGCCATCCGACAGGTCGATGACTTTCACCACCTCAATGAGCTTGTTCAACTGCTTGTTGATTTGCTCGATCACCTCGTCGGAACCCGTGGTCACGATCGTCATGCGCGACAATGTCACGTCTTCGGTCGGCGCCACGGTCAGTGTTTCGATGTTGTAGCCGCGTGCCGAGAAGAGACCCACCACGCGCGACAGCGCGCCGGGTTCGTTTTCCAGCAGCACGGAAATAATATGTCGCATCGCCCCCGCCCCTACAGATCTTCCGAGCCGAGCAGCATCTCGGAGAGGCCTTTGCCGGCCTTCACCATTGGCCACACGTTCTCGGTCTGGTCAGTGATGAAGTCCATGAACACCAGGCGGTCCTTCAGCTTGAGGGCTTCTTTCAGCGCCGGTTCGACGTCGGCCGGCTTGTGGATCTGCATGCCGACGTGGCCGTACGCTTCGGCGAGCTTCACGAAGTCCGGCAGCGCATCCATGTACGATTCCGAATAGCGGCTCGAGTAGTCGACCTGCTGCCACTGGCGCACCATGCCGAGATAGCGGTTGTTGAGATTGATGATCTTGATCGGCAGGTGATACTGCTTGCAGGTCGACAGCTCCTGTATGCACATCTGCACGCTGCCTTCGCCGGTGATGCAAGCGACCGTCGCTTTCGGATGCGCGAGGCGCACGCCCATCGCCGCGGGCAGGCCGAAACCCATAGTGCCAAGCCCGCCGGAATTGATCCAGCGCCGCGGCTTGTCGAATTTATAGAACTGCGCGGCCCACATCTGGTGTTGGCCGACGTCGGAGGTCACGAACGCATCGCCTTTGGTCAGCTCATGGAGCTTTTCGATCACGAACTGCGGCTTGATGACCTTGGTCGTGTGCGCGTATTTGAGGCAATCGCGCCCGCGCCACGTGTCGATCTGCTTCCACCACGCTTTGAGCGCGGCGGCTTCCGGCTTGTCCTTGGACGCCTGCACCTGCTTGATGAGCTCCTGCAGCACCTGGCGCACGTGGCCGACGATGGGCACATCGACTTTGACGCGTTTCGAAATCGACGACGGATCGACGTCGATGTGGATGATAGTGCGCGGCTCCTCGAAAAAATGCTTGGGATTGCCGATCACGCGGTCATCGAAACGCGCGCCGATCGCCAGCAGCACATCGCAATGCTGCATAGCCATGTTTGCTTCATACGTGCCGTGCATGCCGAGCATGCCGACGAACTGACGATCGCTGGCGGGGTAGCCGCCGAGCCCCATCAGCGTATTGGTGCACGGAAATCCGAGCAGGCGCACGAGCTGCGCCAGCTCCGTCGCGGCATTGCCGAGGATCACGCCGCCGCCGGTGTAGATCATCGGCCGCTTCGCGCGCATCAATAACTGCAGCGCTTTCTTGATCTGGCCGGCATGCCCCTTCACGACCGGGTTATACGAGCGCAGGCTGACTGACTTCGGATACTCGAATTCGGCTTTATGGGCCGGGCTGGTAATGTCTTTCGGAATATCGACGACCACCGGCCCCGGCCGGCCGGTGCCCGCGATGTAGAAAGCTTTTTTGATCGTAGCCGCGATGTCCTTCACGTCCTTGATCAGAAAATTATGTTTAACGCACGGCCGCGTAATGCCGACGGTGTCGCATTCCTGGAATGCGTCCTGGCCGATCGCATGCGTCGGCACCTGGCCGGTGATGATGACCAACGGAATGGAATCCATGTAGGCAGTTGCGATGCCGGTAACCGCGTTGGTCACGCCCGGCCCCGAAGTTACGAGCGCAACGCCGATTTTTTCCGTCGAGCGCGAATAGCCGTCGGCGGCGTGAATCGCGCCCTGCTCGTGCCGGACGAGGATGTGCTTGACCTTGTCCTGCTTGAACAATTCGTCGTAAAGATGGAGCACGGCGCCGCCGGGGTAGCCGAATATATAGTCGACTCCCTCTTCCTGCAGACATCGCACGACGATCTCGGCGCCGTTCAATTCCATGGCTGAACCTTGTCGCTTTCGGACCAATAAAGAACCGCGAACAATACCG
>JBDSSV010000437.1:0-8719 GCA_039928535.1 Burkholderiales bacterium | reverse complement strand
ACGCGCGGACAAAAACATCGACGAATTGCTGGTGGACGTCAACGGGAAGTTCCACCGCCTGCGCCAAAGCTCCATCGACGAAGAACTGTTCGATGTGATTTCCGGATATGAATCACTCGTGAAAGAAAATGCATCCAAGACCCACCCGTGACGCGACACAAAAAAGTCGAGGATAGGTTGATAAAGAAGTGAGAGCGCACCTGTCGTTTCTGTAGCTGCTGGTCAATCCCTCTTTCTCGTTCAAGTTTGAGCCTTCCGCGCATGTGGGCGATAATTCGAGGAGTAAGCAATGGAGGTAGTTTCTTCATTTTGATTGGATCGTAAGCCTCCAGCGCCAGCTCCACCAAATCGAGAGTAACGATGAAAAAGAACACAATCTGCCTTTGGTACGACCATGACGCGGAAGAGGCGGCGCGCTTTTATGCGCGGACTTTTCCCGAAAGCACGGTCGGCGCGGTGCACAAGGCGCCGTCCGACTTTCCGGGCGGCAAGGCGGGCAATGTATTGACCGTGGAGTTCACGGTGTGCGGCATACCGTGCATTGGAATCAACGGCGGGGATGCGTTCAAGTAAAGCGAGGCGTTCTCCTTTCAGATCGCCACGGACGATCAGGCAGAGACCGACCGCTATTGGAACGCGATCGTCGGCAACAGCGGCGCGGAGAGCGCGTGCGGCTGGTGCAAAGACAAATGGGGACTGTCGTGGCAGATCACTCCGCGCGTTCTGACGGACGCGATGGCGAAAGGCGGCGATGTGGCGAAGCGCGCGTTCGAGGCGATGATGCCTATGCGCAAGATCGAGGTCGCGAAGATAGAGGCGGCGGTGCGCGGCGAGGTGTGAGCCTTTCGCTTCTCGCGCGGCGGAGTTGCGCTACTCGGGATTGAGCCCCCGCTTCTTGACCACGTCTCCCCACTTCTTCTGTTCGGTCACGAGGCGCGCCGCAAATTCTTCGGGCGAGTTGGCGATAACGTCAAGACCGCGGTCCTGCCACAGCTTGGCCTCGCCCGGTCCAGTGAGAATCTTCTTCAATTGCGCGTTGAGCAGATTCACGATCGGCTTCGGCGTTCCCTTCGGTGCGAGGATGCCGTGCCAGGTGAGGAACTCATAGCCCGGCACGCCGGCCTCGATGACGGTTGGCAGATCCGGCAGGGCGGGCGAGCGCGTCGTGCTCGTCACAGCGAGCGCGCGCAACCGGCCACCCTTCACGTATTCGACTTCCTGGGAAATGTTGCCGAACGTGGCCGCGACTTCGCCGCCGATGGCGGCAATGTCCGCGGGCCCGCCGCCCTTGAACTGCACGGCGACGATGTTCACGCCGGCGAGCAGATTGAAGAGCTCGCCCGCGATGTGTGGATTAGTGCCGACGCCGGCCGCCGAATAGTTGAGCTGGCCCGGCTTGGAGCGCGCCAGCGCGATCAATTCCTTGATCGAGCGTACCGGCACCGACGGATGCACAGTGACGAGCGAAGGTGAGGACGTCACCATCGAGATGGGCTCGAAGTCTTTGATCGGATCGTACGGCACCCGCGGCATCAGGAACTGGTTCGTCACGAGCGGCAGGGTGTTGATGAGCAGCGTATAACCATCGGGCGGCGCTTTGGCGACGATATCGGTGCCGATGATGCCGGATGCGCCCGAGCGATTGTCCACGATCACCTGCTGCCGGAGAAGCTCCGTGAGCTTCGCGGCGAGGATGCGGCCGACCACGTCGACGCTGCCGCCCGGTGGAAACGGCGACACGAGCCGCACCGTCTTCGTCGGATAGTTCTGCGCGGTGGCAGACAGCGCGGTACACAGCATGAGCAACGTGAACAGGGCGCGTACGTTCGGCATGGCAGTTCCTCCTCAATACAACAATTATTAAGTGCTTCCAGAGAGTATCAGCGGGATGGCAAGCCGCAGTCAATCGCGACGTTTCCATGGGTCTGACCCCAAGGGTTTCAATTGCTTTTGCCCATGGTCATCATAACGGCATAGGAGGTAAGCTAGTGCTGTCTGGGTTACCTGATGCATGGCAGGATGAGTCAACCCGACATTGATCGCGAGGAGAACACCGTGAAAATAATTTTGCCTGGCATTTTGGCACTCGGTTTCTGCACCGCAGCCTGTGCGCAGAACTGGCCTGAGAAGCCGATTCGCGTGCTGGTGGGTTTTGCGCCTGGCGGCACGTCAGATCTGTCGGCGCGGCTGCCATCCGACATCGTGTCCAAAGAAATCGGCCAGACCGTCGTCGTCGAGAATCGACCAGGCGGATCGGGCAGCATCGCCATCGAGGCGCTGATGCGCAGCGCGGCCGACGGTTACACCTTCGTTTCGGGTTCCGATTCGTCCTTTTACCAGCCAGTCATCAATCCGCAGCTCCCCTACCGCGCAGACAAAGACCTGGTCCCGATCGCCATCCTCGTCAATCAGCCGATTGTCATCGCAGTACATCCCGCGCCCGGCTGGAAATCGATCAAGGACATGATCAATGCCGCCAAGGCGCACCCCGGTGAAGTGCCGTATGCGATTTCATCACCGACGGGCACGCAGGCCTTGGCAGGATTGCTGTTTTTCCGTCTGGCCAAAGTGAAAGTGATCCCCGTGGCGTACAAGGGCGGCGGACAGGCGGTGATCGATCTGATCAGCGGGCAGGTGCCGATCGCCGTGCTTGGCTCGGGTCCGATCGTGCCGCAGGCCAGGGCGGGCCGCATCAAAATGCTCGCGGTCACTTCCGGGAAACGTTCCAAGGCGTTGCCCGAGTTGCCCACGCTCGCGGAACTGGGTTACCCCGAAATCGATCTTGTCCAGTGGTTCGGCATCATGGGCAAAGCGGGCACACCGCCCGATATCATCAACCGCCTGTCTCTCGCGTACAACAAGGCGCTCGCCGAGCCGACCATCGCGAAGCGCCTGTTCAGTGTTGGCGCGGAACCGGCAGGCGGCACACCCGAAGAAATGGCGGTACGCATGAAAGCGGAAATGGCTGTGTGGACAAAAGCGGCCAATGAAGCGGGCATGGGAAAAAAATAAGTCATCATGGTCGATTCGAAGAGGCGCACTTTATTGGCAACCGGTGCTGCTGCAACCGCGGCGGCCGCTGTTCCGCGCGCGTTCGCTCAATCAAGCACTCAAGGAGATCGCAAAATGCCATTCTTTGAAAAAGGTCCAGTGCGCATTCGTTATGAAGAAACCGGCAAAGGCTTTCCGCTGCTGTGCATTCCCGGCGGCGGCCTGAATTCGACTATCGCGTGGATGGCCAAGGGCGCGCCGTTCAATGCGCCCGAGGAATTCAAGAACGAATATCGTGTCGTCACGGCCGACCTGCGCAATGCGTTCGACGGCCAGTCCACCGGGCCGGTCGACGTCGACCGCCCGTGGGATTCGCACACCGACGACCAGTTGGGCCTGATGGATCATCTTGGTCACAAGAAATTCATGGTGATCGGTTTCTGCATCGGCGGCCCGATGATCTGGAACCTGATCAAGCGCGCGCCCGACCGCATCGTCGCCGCCGTGCTCGCGCAGCCGAGCGGTTTTCGCAAGGAGACGCCCACGTCTTCCTACGACAGCAACATGAAGGGCTGGGGCCCGGACCTCGTGAAGCACAAGCCCGAGATCAAGATGGAAACGGTCGAGCGCTACCTGAAGAATATGTACGGCAAAAAACCGGACTTCGTCTATTCCGTCACGCGCGAATTCGTAAAGTCATGCCAGACGCCTGTGCTCATCATGCCGGACGATTCCCCGCCGCATCCGTACGTCGTTGCCATGGAAGCCGCCATGCTCGCACCGAAAGCAGAAGTCAGCATGTTTCCGTGGAAGGAGCCGGTCGAGCGGATTCCGCTAGCGGTGAGGCAAGTCCATTCGTTCATGAAAGCGCACCGGCCTGCATAATCGAAGGAACGCAACCGAACCTTGCGCGGGCGAACCCGCCCGCTTGCAAGGGGGCGGTCAGGAAAAAAAGCAGCGCTGTATTGCCAAGAAGCGCAGGCGTCTTCATTCGGCTCATGTCGCGCCCCGCGGTGTCATCGGACAGCACTATTTCTTCATCAGCGCTTGTAAAACCTGGCCAGTCTTTGGATTGATCAACAGGTTAACCGGCGATCCGCCTCGATTGACGGCCGAAGCCTTCAAAGCATCGCCGGAGGAAGTCGGTATCAGATTGGAAATCCTGGTGTAGCCCTGTTTTGCCAGCAATGCTTTGATTTTGTCCATTGGCAATGCGCCGATGATTTTGCCTACGTTGCCGCCAGCCATGCCGCCGAGTGCCCCTTGAGTGCCGCCGGCATTTCCGGAATTGTTCAACAAGTCTTTCCCCCGTTCGAGCAGGCTTTCCTGTGCGAATGATGTCTGGGCCGACATGGTTGCCATCGCTGCAAGGGCAATAATTGCTGCAACTACTGTCTTCTTTTTCATGAGTCGTCCTATCTGCGGATGTGGATTGTCTTTGACCGCGATAGCGATTGTAAAATTCAAAAAACATGTCGCAGTTACACTCTATGTAAACTCTACACATATACAGGTCGCGAGCTCAAACAGGGCCCCGACCACGGCACCGAACCCGTCTGTTGCTACTCGGCGGCTCAAGGGGGTCCAACTGCACTCGGCGTCGAGTTAGGATGCGGTGGCGAAATTGCGATGTGGAATGCTACATTACAAGACCCCACGCGATGCTTTCCCCACCATGTGCTCAAACTATCGCCCTGTCACCCGTATTGACCATCTGCTCACATTCTTCGGCGTCGAGCGCGATTCTAAGGAAGCGCCGCCGGATTTGGACATGTGGCCATTGGGCCTGGCGCCATTCATTCGGCTGCATGAAGACGGCTCGGGTAACAAGGTCATCGACGACGGCCGTTTTGGTTTGCTGCCGGCCTTCACCAAGGAACTCGCCTTCGGCCGCAAGACGTATAACGCGCGCTCCGAGACCGTCGCAACTAAACCGAGCTTTCGTGATTCGTGGAAGAGGGGGCAACGCTGCATCGTCCCCGCCGAGTGGGTGTACGAACCATGCTACGAGTCAGGCGTTGCAGTGCGGACGCGCGTGCAGAAGGGCGACGCCTCGCCTATGGGCATCGCGGGTATCTATTCGCAATGGACCAGCCCGGAAGGCGCTAAAAGCTGGTCGTTCGCGATGCTCACGGTAAACGCAGCGGGCCATCCAATCTACGAGCGGCTGCACGCGCCCGGCGACGAAAAGCGCATGGTCGTGATACTCGAGCCGGGAGACTACGATCGCTGGCTGAAATGCAGCGTCGAAGAGGCAACAACATTCTTCAAGCAGTGGACGGGGCCGCTCGAGATGTTCGCCGACGCTGCGGCCGCGCGCCGGCCGAAGCCACCAAAGCCGCCGAAGCCAGAGGCGCCGCCACCCGCACCCAAGCCGGGGACTGGCGACTTGTTTTCCTGAAAACACTCGCGTTCAAACCGTGGCCTGTCCCCCAATTGCTCTGCTGCACGCGCCGTCGGGTTAGGATGCGGTGGCGAAATTGCAATATGGAATGCTCCATTGCAAGACCCGACAGCATACTTTCCCAAGGCCTCATGGACCGCACCGGAACGCCGAAAGAAATCGTTGCCGAAATCCATGCGAAGTGAGCAACCTCATGGCCGCGCCCGCAAGGAAATCGAAGATCGCGGAGCAAGGCTTCGTGCCCGTCACGATGAGCGTGGCCGAGCCCGAGAAAGGCGTAGCCGTTGACCTCCAGGGCCGGGGAAAGTCATCCTGGACGGCACAACTATGTGCTGGCCCGGGTGTCCAATAGTGCCTGACACAATGAAACACGTGTGCGATGCTCCCGGAATCGGGGAGGGCAAGGCGCCCGGTGAAGTCAATAGTCATTCGATTGCGCCGCAGAGCAACGCTGCACTCTGAGTAGCTCAAGACGCGGATCAGAAAAGGAGCCACGCCAATGGACGATCGCCAGCATGTAAATGCCTTTGCTTACGGCAGGCGATCACGCCAACCGGTAATGTCAGCTTCACACGCTGTGCTTCGCCGTTCATGAGCTCGTTCTTGAAAAATGGCGCAACGTTTGCCGCAAAATATTTACGCCGTCTCCGGGATGCCGCCCGCCGGCATCCTGTACGGACAGTTTTGGCTCTGCCGGCTCTGTTGCTGTTGTATGTGCTGGCGCTTTACCCGTTCACGCCGGGCATTGGCGAGTTAAGGAAGGCAAAGTCCGAAACACCGTCCAAGGTTCTGTCGTCCGACGGCGTATTACTCGCGCAGTTCAAGCGCATCAATCGCGAGTGGGTTCCGCTGGACAAGATTTCGCCTCACGTCGTGAATGCACTGATCGCCACGGAGGACCATCGCTTTTATCAGCACCACGGCATCGACGTGCGCCGCACCATCGCCGCTCTGCTCAGCACCGTATCGGGTGACTTGCAGGGCGGCTCCACAATCACGCAGCAGCTGGCGCGCAACTTGTACCCTGAGCAGATCGGCCGCTCAATCAGTATCAATCGCAAGACCAAGGAAGCAATTACCGCGCTCAAGATCGAGGCGGCCTACTCCAAGCGCGAGATACTGGAGACCTATCTCAACACAGTGCCCTTTCTCTATAACGCGTTCGGCATCGAGATGGCTGCGCGCACGTATTTCGATAAGTCAGCCGACAAGCTGAACGTGCTGGAGGCTGCTACTTTGATCGGCATGCTCAAAGGGAACAGCGCCTACAATCCGATTCGGAACCCTGAGCGCGCTCGCCAGCGGCGCAACCTGGTGCTACGGGAGATGGCCAAGCTGGACAAGCTGCCGGCAGAGCAAGTGGAGGCGCTATCCAAACAACCGCTGCGGCTGAATTTCGAGCGCCAGGTCGAGCCGCTGGGTTTAGCGCCGCATGTAGCGCAGCAAGTGCGCAAATGGCTTATCGACTGGGCCGATGTGCATGACTTCAATATTTATACCGATGGGCTCGTGGTGCGCACAGCCATAGACTCCAGGCTGCAACACGCAGCCAACCTGGCGGTAGCCCGGCAAGTCGCGCAGTTGCAGCGGTTGGCCAATGGCAAACGCAAGCGGGACGAGGAGCGGCCGACGCTGCAAGGCGCATTCATGGCGGTCGATCCGCGCAACGGCCTGGTGCGCGCCTGGGTGGGCAGTCACGATTTTGCGCAGGAGCAATTCGACCATGTGAACCAGGCACGGCGTCAGCCGGGCTCCACCTTCAAGCCTTTCGTGTATGGCGCCGCCTTCATGCAGGGTATGAGTCCGGACACGACGTTTAACGACGAGCGCGTGGCGATCCGAATGCCCGATGGCGGTGTGTGGTCTCCGAGTGACGCTGCGGCCCCCTCGGGCCTGCCCATGACGCTGCGCGACGGCCTCGTACATTCTAAAAACACTATCACGGCGCAAGTGATGCAGCAGGTCGGTCCTTCCGCCGTGGCGCAACTCGCGCATGACATGGGCGTGCGGCAAAGTAAACTGGATGTCGTGCCGTCGCTGGCCCTCGGCACGAGCCCGGTCACGCTGCGTGAAATGGTCGCGGCGTACGGGACCATCGCCAATGGCGGAAATTATGTAGAGCCGCTGCTCGTGCTGCGCGTGGAAAATGCCCGGGGTGAGCTGGTGCAGGCGTTTGAGCCGATTCGTGATCCGCAGCCGGCGATGCCGCGCGGTCATACACTGACGCTGGTGAACGTGATGCGCGGCGTGGTAGACGAAGGCACGGGTGCAGCCATCCGCTCCCGCTACGGTATCACCGCTGACGTGGCGGGCAAGACCGGCACGACGCAGGAGAACAGCGATGGCTGGTTCATCATGATGCATCCCCAGCTGGTGGCCGGTGCCTGGGTAGGCTACAACGATAACCGTGTCACGATGGGATCGTGGGGGCAGGGCGCGCGCAGTGCTTTACCGATAGTCGGCGACGTGTTTCAGCAGGCTCTGCGCAAGCGCTGGATCGACGCCAACTTAGAGTTCGACATTCCCCGGCCGCGACCGCGTCCGCCTGAAATACTGCGCGAGCGCCAAGCCGATCCGCTCCAGAGGCTCTTTGACAAGTTGCGAAATATATTTCGCGGTCTGTAGGGTGCGGGAAATGTTTTCTACACGGCGCATCCGCGAACTAAAAATCATTTTTACTGGGATGTCGATTCGGGTCCGCCTGAATCGACTACAGGTAATACTACCCAAAAGGAGATAACCATGAAATTCATGATGCTGATGATTCCCGCTGTTTATCAGAATGGCAAAAAGGTGGCGCCGGACTTCAAACCGGACCGGAAGGACATGGAAGCCATGGGACGGTTCAACGAGGAAATGGGCAAGGCTCTTAAGATCGAATCGCTCAACGGCCTGCATCCGCAGGCTAAAGGTGCGCGCGTGTCGTTCGCCAAAGGCAAGCCCACCGTGACCGACGGGCCGTTCATCGAATCGAAAGAAGTGCTGGGCGGTTACTGGCTGGTGGAAGCGCCGTCGAAGGAAGAAGTGGTGAAGTGGGCGCTGCGCTGCCCCGCGAACGAAGGGGACACCATTGAGATTCGGCAGATTTTTGGGCCGGAAGATTTTGCGCAATAGATACGACCGTCGTCGCGGGCGCATCGTTATAATCCGCACTTCATTTACTAAAGGCCGCCACTCGTGTCCGACCGCCTCGCCGTTTTGCCCCAATACATATTTCCCAAAAATGCGCTGACAGCTTTCGCTGGCAAAGTCGCGAACGCTAAGCTCGGGTGGCTAACGACATGGATCATCACACGGTTTGTCGCGCACTACAGCGTGAACATG
>JBDSSV010000436.1:0-7910 GCA_039928535.1 Burkholderiales bacterium | reverse complement strand
GACCGAAGCGCGGCTCGCGATAGCTATTGCGCAGGAAGGCGGCATCGGCATTATCCACAAGAACATGACCGCGCGCGCGCAGGCTGCCGAGGTCGCGAAGGTAAAGCGCTTTGAAAGTGGCGTGGTCAAGGACCCCATAACCATTACGCAGAACATGAAAGTGCGGGACGTACTCGCACTGACGAACCAGCACAAGATTTCGGGGCTGCCGGTGATCGATGCCAAGGGCCGGGTCGTCGGTATCGTGACCAACCGCGACCTGCGGTTCGAAACCAATCTCGGCCAGCCGGTCAGGAACATCATGACGCCGCGCAACAGGCTGGTTACCGTGCGCGAAGGCGCCACCCGCGAAGATGCAATGACGCTGATGCACAAGCACCGCCTCGAACGCGTGCTGGTGGTGAACAAGAATTTCGAGCTGCGCGGGCTGATTACGGTAAAGGACATTCAAAAGTCGACCGAGCATCCGAACGCGTGCAAGGACAAGCTCGGCCGCTTGCGCGTCGGCGCGGCCATCGGCGTGGGCGAAGGCACTGAAGAGCGCGCGGAAGCGTTGATCGAGGCCGGCGTCGACGTGATCGTAGTCGATACTGCCCACGGTCATGCGCAAGGCGTGCTCAACCGCGTGAAGTGGGTGAAAAAGAATTTTCCAAAGTCGCAGGTGATCGGCGGCAATATTGCGACCGCCGATGCAGCAAAGGCGCTGGTTGACCACGGCGCGGATGCCGTCAAAGTCGGCATCGGGCCGGGCTCAATCTGCACGACGCGTATCGTCGCGGGCGTCGGCGTGCCGCAGATCAGCGCCGTTCAGAACGTTGCGAGGGCGCTCGCCAAGGCCGACATCCCGTTGATTGCGGACGGCGGCATCCGGTTTTCCGGCGATATTGCCAAAGCGCTTGCCGCCGGCGCACATACCGTGATGATAGGCGGATTATTTGCAGGCACGGAGGAGTCGCCTGGCGATACCGAACTGTATCAGGGGCGTTCGTACAAAACCTATCGCGGCATGGGCTCACTCGGCGCCATGCAGCAGGGCGCCGCCGACCGTTATTTTCAGGATGCGGAGGAAGCGGCCGAGAAACTGGTTCCCGAGGGCGTCGAAGGGCGCGTGCCGTACAAGGGCGGCGTCGTGCCGCTGATCCAGCAGCTCATGGGCGGCTTGCGGGCGAGCATGGGCTATACCGGCTGCAATGCGATCGATGAGCTACGCAGCAAGGCGGAGTTCGTCGAAATCACGCATGCGGGCATACGCGAGTCCCATGTACATGACGTGCAGATTACCAAAGAAGCACCGAATTATCGCGTCGAGTAGGTTGTGACATCCCGGAATGAACGGTTCGGCAACGGGCGTTGCCGCATTTTTTACTGCGCCGCAAGGCCGTATCTTAAGCGTTGAAATGCCGCATCAGAAAATACTCATCCTTGATTTCGGCGCCCAATACACTCAGTTGATCGCGCGCCGCGTGCGCGAAGCAAACGTCTACTGTGAGCTGCATCCGCACGATATTACCGACCAGTTCGTGCGCGAATTCGCGCCTGCCGGAGTGATCCTGTCGGGCGGCCCGGCGTCGGTATGGGAAGGTGGCACGCCGCGGGCACCACAGGCGGTGTTCGAGCTCGGCGTGCCGGTGCTTGGCATTTGCTATGGCATGCAGACCATGGCCGATCAGTTGGGCGGCAAAGTCGAAAGCGGCAAGGTGCGCGAATTCGGCTACGCTGAAGTCCGCGCGCAAGGACATTCGGCGCTTCTCAAGGGCATTCAGGACCGCGTCAATGACGAAGGACACGGCCTGCTCGACGTGTGGATGAGCCACGGCGACAAAGTGACCGCGATGCCGTCGGGATTCAAAATCATCGCCAGCAATGCCGCATGTCAGATTGCCGGGATGGCCGATGAAGCGCGCAAGTTTTACGCGGTGCAATTTCATCCCGAGGTCACGCACACGCTGCAGGGCAAGGTAATCATCGACCGTTTCGTGCGCGATATCTGCGGCCTTGCCGGCGACTGGAGCATGCCCGGCTACGTCGACGAAGCGATAGCGCGCATACGCTCGGAAGTCGGCGCGGACGAAGTGCTGCTCGGATTGTCCGGCGGCGTCGATTCCGCGGTTGCGGCAGCATTGATACACCGCGCAATCGGCGAGCAGCTTACCTGCGTGTTCGTGGACAACGGCCTGTTGCGATTAAACGAAGCGGATCAGGTGATGCGGACGTTTGCCAGCGGTCTGGGCGTAAAGGTGATACACGTCGACGCATCCGCGAATTTTCTGGATGAACTTGCCGGTGTCGACGAGCCGGAGCAAAAACGCAAAATAATCGGCCGCATATTCGTCGAAGTATTCCAGCGCGAATCGGCGAAATTGCCGGGTGTGAAGTGGCTCGCACAGGGGACGATCTATCCGGATGTGATCGAATCCGCCGGCGCCAAAACCAAGAAGGCGCATACGATCAAGTCGCACCATAATGTGGGCGGTCTGCCTGATACGCTTCACTTGAAGTTGCTTGAGCCATTACGCGAATTGTTCAAGGACGAGGTCCGTGAACTCGGGCTGGCGCTGGGATTGCCGCGCGACATGGTGTTTCGTCACCCGTTCCCGGGGCCCGGTCTGGGCGTGCGCATACTCGGTGAAGTGAAGTCCACCTATGCCGACCTGCTGCGGCGCGCGGACGCAATTTTTATCGACGAGCTGCGAGCCGCCGGCTGGTATGAAAAAACCGCGCAGGCTTTCGTCGTATTCCTGCCCGTACGCTCGGTCGGCGTAATGGGTGACGGCAGAACCTACGAAAATGTCGTCGCACTGCGCGCCGTGCAAACCACTGACTTCATGACGGCGCAATGGGCGGAACTGCCGTACAGCCTGTTGTCGAAAGTATCGAACCGCATCATCAACGAAGTCCGCGGCATCAATCGCGTTGTCTACGATATCTCAGGCAAGCCGCCGGCGACGATAGAGTGGGAATAGCGGGCTCTTGCGAAATCCCTATTGAGATTGCAGAAAAATCAGATTGCCCGCACGTAACCCTGGCGCGTTGTGCGCTGGGCGCAGCGCGAAAAGGAATGTCGAATTGAACGCCACGCTTTATGGCATCAAGAACTGCGACACGATGAAGAAAGCCCGTGCCTGGCTGGACAAGCACAGCGTCGAATACGCGTTCCATGACTACAAGGTAAGTGGTGTCGAACGCGGATTACTGGATCAATGGTGCGGCCAGACGGGCTGGGAAACCTTGTTGAACCGCGCGGGTATGACGTTTCGCAAGCTTGCGGAAAAGGACAAGCAGGGGATCGATCAGCGCAAGGCGATTGCGCTGATGCTGGCGCAACCTTCCATCATCAAACGGCCGGTTCTGAGTATTGGCAAGAAATTGTTGGTGGGATACAGGCCGGAGCTGTACGAGCGCGCATTGCGTTGACGGGTGTCGCGCGATGACTGATGAGCTCTACATGCGCGAGGCACTGACGATGGCCGGCGAAGCTGAAAAGCGGGGTGAAGTGCCGGTGGGCGCAATCGTGGTCACAGACGGCACGATCATCGGACGTGGTTTCAATCAACCCATATCAGCGCATGATCCGTCCGCGCATGCGGAAATCATGGCGCTGCGCGACGCTGCCTCGCAACTCGGGAATTACCGGCTTACGGGGTGTGAAATCTACGTGACGCTCGAGCCTTGCCTGATGTGCGCCGGCGCCATCATGCATGCTCGAATCGCCCGGCTCATCTACGGCGCGGCGGATGCCAAGACCGGCGCTTGCGGCAGCGTGCTAGATTTGTTTGCCGACGCCAAACTAAACTTTCACGCGACGGTGACGCGCGGCATCCTGGACGCAGAATGCGGCGGGCGTCTCAGGGCTTTTTTTGCGCAGCGGCGCTTTAAGTAGATTTAAGATCAATATCGTTCTATAAATAATTGATTTAAAGTAATTAAGACGTGAAAACCCATTAGTAGGCAAGGACGATAAGTCATCCAGTTCTAGTTATTTCGGCGCGCGCGATCTTCGCTATTCATGTGGTTGCCATCGCGCATTTCTCTACCTATTGCGGACTCATTGTGCGGTGCACTAAAATCGAGAGGTTTGTGCACTGCAACGAATTACCCGCAGGACATTCAGCTTGAGAGGCGATCGATGAGGCTCCAGGATAAAGTAGCGATTATTACCGGCGCTGGCCGCGGCATCGGCCGAGCTACGGCAGTGAAGTTTGCGCATGAAGGCGCCAAAGTCGTGGTGTGCGATCTGAATCTGGAAGCGATCGAAGAAACCGTCACTATGTGTAAAGAGAGCCGCGGCGACGCGTTCGGCTATGTCGTCGATGTGCGCGACATCAAGACACTCGAAGCGATGGTCGCCGCAACCGTGAGCAAGTGGGGCCGCGTTGATTGTCTCGTGAACAATGCCGGTATCGTGCAGGACGCCCAGCTCAAAAACATGACGGAAGACCAGTTTGACCGGGTGATCGAAATCAATCTGAAGGGCGTCTTCAACTGCACCAAGGCGGTAGTAAATACCATGCTGGCGCAGCAATCGGGCGTCATTCTCAATGCGTCCTCCATCGTCGGACTCACTGGAAATTTCGGGCAGACCAATTACGCGGCAGCCAAAGCTGGGTTGATCGGCATGGTGAAGACGTGGGCGCGCGAGCTCGGCCGCAAAGGCATACGCGCGAATGCAGTGTGTCCGGGATTTGTCGGCACCGATATTCTCAAGTCCATGCCCGAGCGCGTGTTGCGCGCGCTTGAAGAAAAAGTCCCGCTCGGGCGCCTTGGCAGGCCGGAGGAAATTGCGAATACCTTTGCCTGGCTCGCTTCGGACGAAGCGAGCTACGTCAATGGCGCCGTGCTTGAAGTTACCGGCGGCCTGACTATCTGAGCGGTGGATCGCCGCTCAACAGCGCTCGGATCTTGACGGCATCCGGCGCCGGCACCACACCTTTTTCGGTTATCAGTGCCGTCACCAGTTCGGCCGGCGTTACGTCGAACACGGGATTGCGAATCGCAACCTGCGCTGGCGCCCATTTTGACTCGCGATACCCGCTGATTTCATCACGACCGCGTTCTTCGATCGGGATATCAGCGCCGCTCGCGATCGCCGGGTCTATGGTTGAGAGCGGCGCAGCGACATAAAACGGTATGTTGTGACGGCGCGCGAGCACCGCTACTTGGTACGTGCCGATCTTATTCGCGACATCCCCGTTGCCCGCTATACGGTCGGCGCCAACGATGACGATATCGATCTCGCGCCGGCTCATCAGGTGGCCGGCCGCGTTGTCCGCAATCAGGGTCACCGGAATGTTGTCCTGCATGAGTTCCCATGCAGTCAGCCGCGCACCCTGCAAGAAAGGGCGGGTTTCGTCTGCGAATACGCTGACACGCTTGCCCGCCTCGATTGCCGACCGGATTACGCCGAGGGCTGTGCCATGGCCGGCCGTTGCGAGCGCGCCGGCATTGCAATGCGTAAGTATCGTCGCGCCGTCGCGAACGAGTTCTGCGCCGTATCGCCCCATGCGGCGATTCGCGGCTATGTCCTGCTTGAAGACGGCATGTGCCTCGTCGAGCAGTTCATCCGCGCAACGCGAGGCATCCCGCCCGCGAGTGGCCTCCCATCTGTTACGCATGCGGGAAAGCGCCCAGAACAAATTGACTGCGGTTGGACGGCTGGCGGCGAGTACCTCGAACGCAACACTTAGTTGCGGGTTGAATTCAGCAGGCGCGCGCTGACTTAGTCGCAATGCTTCAAGCGCGATGCCGTACGCGGCAGCACAACCTATCGCAGGAGCACCGCGCACTACCATGTCGCGTATGCCGTCTGCGACGGTCGCCGCTGAATCAAAGGACAGATAGCGAATTTCCGACGGCAGGACGCGCTGATCTATCATCTCAAGCCGGCCGTTGCGCCAGCGCAATGTATCGAACTTTGAATGAAGTTCAGCCATCAAATCACGCGCTCGTTGCCCCCATCGACCGGCAGTTGCGCACCGGTCGTTTTGGCAAACAGCGGGCCGCACATCTCGGCCGCCAGTTCGGCGACATCGCGGCTCGTGACTTCAGTGCGCAGGACATTGTTTTTCTTGTATTGCTCGACGCTGAGTCCATAGGATGCGGCGCGCGACGCGAGCACTTCATCGCTCCAGATTGCCGTATCGAATACCGCGTTCGGGTGCAGCGTGTTGACGCGAATATTGTCGACGCCCCATTCGAGAGCGGCAACGCGCGCGAGCTGCGTCAGCGCGGCCTTGGATGCCGAATAGGCTGCGGCACCGGGCCCGGGCGCCGCGACGTTTTTCGAGCCGATGATGGTGACGCGGCCGCCGCGTGGCGACACTTTGAGCAGCGCATGGGATTCGCGCATGAGTATCAGATTCGTGTCGAGATTGATGCTCATTACCTTGCGCCACGCATCGTCCGCGAGAGTCGCGATGCTCGTGCCCGCGGGAAAAATTCCCGCGTTGAGTATCAATATGTCCAGCCCGCCAAAGGCACGCACGCCAGCCGCTATGGCTGCCACCACCGCACCGTGTGAGGCGACGTCGCACCGCACGCCTAGAAAGTCCGGTTTTTTCATCTGAGTCTCTATTTTGCCGTCGATATCGAGCCCGACCACGGCCGCACCGCGCGCCAGCAGCGCGTCGACGCATGCTTTGCCTATGCCGGATGCGGCGCCGGTGACGAGCGCGATTTCGCCGGTGAAGGGGGGCGCGGCGCCCGCCTTGCGCAGCTTGGCCTGTTCGAGATCCCAGTATTCGACGTCGAAAATATCGCGCGCGGGCAGGGCCCGGTAGCCACCTAACGCCGTGGCGCGCTCGATGACATCCATGGTGTGTTGGTAGAGGTCAGCCACGACCGCCGCGTCCTTGACTGTGCGTCCAACGGTGCATAGTCCCAGCCGCGCGTCGAGTACGACACGGGGCGCCGCATCGAGGATGGTCTTCTTTTCTTTTGCATGCGGCGCATGCTGCGCGAAGTATTCGCGATACGCCTGCGCATAATTCTGCACGTCCACGCCCACCATCGGCACGCGCTTGGTGCGGATGACGTGGTCCGGCGTGGCCGGCCCCTGTTGCGAAACCGTTGCGACATCGGTGCGACCTGCAAAGCACAGGGCACGGTCGCTGCGCGGCGTCGAAACAATCATCGGATTGCCGGCACAGCGCGAGATTTCTCTGCGCAGCGCCGCGATATCGGTGCCCGGGACGTCTGCTGCGCTAGATGCCGGTGATGCCGCGATTTGCCACGCGCCGCGTTTATTGAGATAGCGCTCGGCCATATCGACCAGCTCGATCATGCGCTCATAGGATTCCCGCGCACTGGCGCCAAATGAAAAAATGCCATGACTCAGCAGTACCATGCCGATGGTGTCCGCCGCGGCATGCCGGGGAAATAATTCGGCGCACAGCCGCGCCAGGTCAAAGCCCGGCATGACGTAGGGAATCACGACGACTTTGCTGCCGTAAATCTCGGCAATGCGCTGCGCGCCGTCGACGGTGTTCGTCACGCTCAAGACCGCATCGGAATGCGTATGGTCAACATATTTTTGCGGCAACAACGCATGGAGTATGGTTTCGACCGACGGAGCGGGCGCCGACGCGCGCGTCATATGCGTGACGAGTTCGTTGACCATTTGCGGATCACTGAGCTCCTTCAGCTTCGCCAGTCGCAGCAGATGCTGCATGCGTACGGGCGAGAAGCCGGCTTCCTCGATGTACTCCAGGTCCCACCCGCTGCCTTTTACGAACAGGATGTCTTCCTCGTCGCCGACGAGATTGCGTAGCCTGATCTTGACGGAAGTGTTGCCGCCACCGTGCAGAACGAGCGATTTGTCGCGACCAAGCAGGCGGGATGTATAAACCCGTTGCGCCAGATCTCCGCGATAGCCGGCCGCTTCGTCATCATTCCACAGGCTTTGCATCGGCGCG
>JBDSSV010000435.1:0-3751 GCA_039928535.1 Burkholderiales bacterium | reverse complement strand
CCGTGCTGAAGGCATCCCGCTGCTGATCCGCAAGTTCGAGCACAATCTCGCGCGCCGTTTCGATGCAGAACGGCAGATCAAGATCATGGCGATGTGTCTCGACCATGAACGGTTGTCGACGACGCCGGTCGACGCGTTTATGGACCTTTTTGTGGCCGAGGCTATGGAGAAGCGCAATGTCTGATAACCAAGAGCCGCCGGTTCCCGTCGATCAACCTTGCGCGGCGCCCGATCTCAATCCGCACCCGCCATCTTTCGTCGTGCCGTCGGGCGCCTGCGATTGTCACGCGCATATTTTCGGCGATCCCGCGCGCTACCCGTACAAGACCGTGCGCCGCTATACGCCATCAGCGGCGAGCGTAGACGATTACCGGAACATGCTGAAAGTGCTTGGCCTCGAGCGCGCCGTCATCGTGCAGACCGGCATCTTTCACGGCAACGACGTGACCTACGACGTGTTGAAGGAATCCGGCGGCCAGTGGCGCGGCATCGCGCTGCTCGACGTCAGCGTCACGACGCCGGAGATCGCGCGCCTGAACGATGCCGGCTTTCGTGGCGTGCGCCTCAATCCACGCAACGTGAAGTCCGACGATCTGAAAGACATGGAAACGATCGCGCAGAAAATCGCGCCGTTCGGCTGGCATCTGCAGTTTCATCTCGACGCGCGCAACCTCGTGACGATGGCGGACCGTTTGCGCAAGCTGCCGGTCGACATCGTCGTCGATCATCTCGGCCATATGCCGGTGGATGCCGGCGTCGACCATCCGGGATTCCAGGAACTGCTCGCACTGCTGCGCGAAGGTCGCACCTGGGTGAAGTTGTCGTCGCCGAACCGCTTCGGCGATCCGCGCCCGCTCTATCCGAGCGTGACGCCATATGCGCGCGCGCTGATCGAAGCGGCTCCGCAGCGTTGCGTGTGGGCGAGCGACTGGCCGCATTCGCGCTTTGCGGGCTGCATGCCCAACGACGGCGATCTGCTCGATATCCTCGCGCAGTGGGCGCCGGATGAAACCGTGCGCAACCGCATCCTCGTCGACAATCCAGCACGGCTGTATGGATTTCCGTTATCAAGCGCGCACATTTCAACATTCGATAAACCTATAATCGCCGCTGCAGACGCGACAAGAGAGAGCACTACGATGCAATTTGACTGGTCCATACTCGGAAACAAGGCGCCGACAGCGCTCGTCAAGGCGCGCAGAGTCGCGCTCCACGCGGCGCAGTGGCCGACCCGGGCGGCGCGCGCGAACATCGAGGCGCTGCCGGACGACAGTCATTCGAGCTTGACGTGGGACAGCGAGCGCGGCGCGTTGTTCTCGCAGCCCATGCCGGCGAGCGGCGTGGACGTGCGCGTGGGCCTGCGCCTTGCGGGCCTCGCGCTCATCCTCATGCGCGGCAATCTGGTGCTGGATACCTACGAGCTGGCGGGCCGGCGCGATTCCATGGTCGGCGTGTGGCTCGATTCGGCCTTGCGCGCGCTCGGGCTTAAGCCGGCCACCACGGTCACGCTGCCTTATACGCTGCCTTCGCATCCCGTCGCGCGCGGGTCTGCTTACAGCTTCAGCGGCGAGTCGGAAGCATTCGATGAAATCGTGAATTGGTTCGACGCGGGCGCCGACCTTCTGGATAAAGTGCGTGCGGGATATACCGATGCGCAGCCCGGAGCGGGCGCGGCAGTGTGCTGGCCGCACCATTTCGACCTGGCGGTGGTGGTGAGCTTCGATCAGCCGGGAACGGAGAACGCGCGTTCCATCGGCATCGGGCTGTCGCCGGGCGACCATTATTATCCGCAGCCCTATGTCTACGTGAGTCCATCGCCGCAGTTGAATGCGGCGGGGTTGAGCGCACTGCCGCCGCCGGGCCATTGGCATACGCAGGGATTCACCGGCGCCGTGGCGACCGGCGAGGCCATCATCGCACTCGCAGACCGCCGCGCGGCGGTACTTGATTTCGTGCGTGCCGCTTACGACATCGGCCGTGCGCAGTTCGGCGCCGCTTCGGCGCAGCCACTCAACGGAGAAAGCAATGACAACCACTAAATCCGCGGCGCCGATCGCGCCTGAACTGCCATCGCACGGCTACGTGATCAGCAAGCCGGTGCGCGGCACGGCCATTCCGATGGACATCACCTTCGTGCTGACGCGCGATGAGATCTACGTGCCGATTGCGGTGCGCAAGCCGCATGGCAACGGGCCGTTTCCGGTCATCGTGATGGGGCGCGGCAACGGCCGCGGTGGCGTGTTGCAGATTGAATCGCAGGTTGAGCGGCTCGCGCCCATGCACGACGAAATGATCGCTCGCGGCTACGTGGTGGTGTTCGTCAACTACCGCAACGAGATCCCGCATTTGTACGAGGACACCGCGCGTGCGCAGAATCTGGCCGACGACGTCGCGAACGAAGGCCGTACGCTGAAGTCGGCGCCCACGCTCGACTCGGACGATCTGATCGCGATCCTCAAGTATTTGCCGACGCTGCCCTTCGTCGATGCAAATGCGATCGGCCTCGTCGGCGTCAGCCACAGTGGCGAGATGATCCTCAAAGTTGCCGCCGAAGGCGCGCCCTTCGCGGCAGGGGTGGCGATCGAAGGCGCGTCGCACGAGTTCCTGAGCGTCAATACCGGGCCGACCGCGCCGCGCAAAGGCCACGAGATCCAGTACCAGGACATCGAAGTGGTGCGCAAGAATGCGAACAAGGCGCGCGCGATGGAACGCATCAAGCGCATCCAGGCACCCATATTGCACATCGGCCGCGATCCGGACCACCTGCAGGGTATATTCAAGCTCGCGCACGAATGGATGACGGAAGCCGGCAAGGACTCGACCTGGGTGAGCCTCGACCATCCGGTGCACGGTTATCCTTACATCTATCGCGAGGAAGACGGCTCTTATAAGCCGGACCCGGTGCAGCGCAAGGCGTTCGACACCTTCATGGAATATTTCGACCGTCATCTGAAGAAAAAGTAACCATTGTCATGCCCGCGCAGCCGGGCAGCGAGGAGGAAGCATGAAATTCTACGGCGCCACCGCATCGGGCAACGCGTACAAAGTGCGCATACTGCTCGCGCTTTTGCGTATCCCGCACGAGACCGTGCAGATCAGTTTCGCCAAGGGCGAGCACAAGACGGCGGACTTCCTGCGCCTGAACCCGCGCGGTGAGGTGCCCGTTATCGAAGATGCGGGGGCCGTGATCTGGGACTCGGGCGCGTGCCTTGTCTACCTCGCGCGCAAATATGGCGGCGAGCAGTGGTTGCCGCTCGAGCCGGCGGCGATGGCGGAAGTGATGCAGTGGCTCGCGCTCGCGGCGAGCGAGATGCAGTTCGGCCTGCAGTACGCCAGGCGTGGACTATTGCAGGGACGCTGGACCGCGGGCACGCTGGAACAGAACCATGCGGTCGCGCGCGTCGCGCTGGACGCCATCGAGCGCCGCGTGCAGCACAACGAGTGGCTGGCGCAGGGGCGGCCGACGATTGCCGATGTCGCGTGCTTTCCGTATGCCGAGACCGCGGCCGAGTCGGGCATTCCGCTCGATACTTATCCGCACGTCAGTGCGTGGCTGGCGCGTTGCAAGGCGCTGCCCGGCTGGCCGGCGCGCTAGCCCGCCAAAGAAGAACGCCGTTGAACCCAGCGGCGTTTTTTGATTCTACGGTCGCTGATCGTTAATCGACCTTGGCGCCGGAACTCTTGACGACTTTCGCCCACTTCTCGGTTTCCATGGTGTGGATCTTCCAGAAGTCTGCTGGCGTCCCGGCGA
>JBDSSV010000434.1:0-6773 GCA_039928535.1 Burkholderiales bacterium | reverse complement strand
TTGTCGGTGATCGCGTAGGGTTCTTTCAGCGTTTTGAGAAACGCAACGATATCGCGCACTTCGTCCAGCCGGTAGACCTGATATGCGCCCCAGGGCGGCATGATGCTGTTGGGATTGTAGATGCGCGCATCGTATACGTAGTTGAACAGATATTGATCGTCCCGGCTCGCGCCGATGGCCGACAGATCGGGCCCGACGTTGCCCGGTTGAGCGGGGGTGGTCTTACCCATGACATGACAAACGACGCAGCTGCTGCCGCGCGCGCGATCGTAGGCAAGCGCGCGGCCGCGTTCCGCGTCGCCTTGTAGCGGCAGCGAAAATCCCGGTGCCGATTGCACCGGCGGTGATACGCCGGCGGCGGACAGGTTGTTGAACGCCCGCCAGTCGGTTTGCGGCCAGGTCGAACCTTGTGAATCGACTTTGTAGCGTTGCCACGGCTGCGTCGTCGCGGGTTTTTTTAATTCGAGCGGCGCTGCATTCGACGCCGCGCCTGCCGCGGGGACAGTGATGAGTACCGTCAGAACGGTGGCCGGCACAATCCACCGGACGTTGGCTAAATGCAACGCGGTTCGGGTCATGGTATTTGTCCTATTGGCAGCCGGCGGTGCTGCGGGTTCCGCGAACGTGCATCGCGCTGTTCAGGGCGCGGCGACGGTCGTATCGATACTGCCTTTGTCGCCGGTCGTGTCAATCCAGCTTACAGTAATTTTGTCGCCTGCCTTGGCGCCCTTCACGCGAAACCCGAGAAACGGGTTGCGCGCGACAGCCTGGCTCCATTGCGCATCGAGCACGTTCTTGCCGTTGTGGGTAGCGGTCACGCTTTGAATGAAATGCACCGGCACGAGTTCGCCTTTTTCGTTCTTGCGCTGCCCGGTTTCCATCGGGTGGCTCATCAGCACCTTCACATCGGCGGCATCGCCTTCCATCTTGGCGCGGATTTTCATGGGTTCGGCCATGGATATTCCCCTCTCTATCTAAGTGCGCGGCAGCATTGACGGCGCAACTAGCCGCCGCAACCGCCTATGGTGACCTTCACTTCCTTGCTGGCGCTAAAAAACTTGCCGTCGGCTTTTACTACGGCAACGATGTTGGAAGTCTGTCCCATTTTGAGCTTGGTCGAGACATAACTATCAGCGCCGTTGGCGAAGTCGAAAGTGCTGGTAAGCGGAAAAGGGTTCTTGTCGACGATAATGGAAATGCTCTGCGTGTTCGGAATCCTGCTCGTGACGGTCACCGGCACCTGGGCGCCGTTCTCGGCAATATCGGGCGCGGTCAATGTAATGTCTTTGCTCGGTTGCGGCGTGGTGGCGCCAAGCGATTTCAGTGCATCGGCACTCACCTTCGATTCGAAACCAGTCTTGTTCCAGGCTGCGGCGAGCGCGTTGGCAGATCTCAGCAGCCCTGCGCCGGCGGTGAACATCAGCGGCGCGGCTGCACCGATCGCCTTCAGCAATTTTCTGCGTAATTGATGCATGGTTACTCCTCGGGAACTGATGGCAGCGGCGGATTCATGCCGGACTCGATTGCCGCCCGCGGCGCATGCGAGTGGACGCACATGCTAGCCAAGTTTGGTGACACTGTCTATCCGAGCCCGCCTGCTCGCGCGGAACGCGCGCGAGTTGCCGCCGGTTATTTTGCCGGCTTGCGCACCCAGTGACCCGACTTGCCGCCTTTTTTCTCAAGCAGACAGATGTCTTCGATGCACATGCCGCGATCGACGGCCTTGCACATGTCGTAAATCGTAAGCAGTCCGGCCGCCACCGCGGTCAGCGCCTCCATCTCGACGCCGGTGCGGCCGCGCGTTTCCGCCTGTGCCGTGCACGTTACTGTTTTCTTCCTCGCATCGATGGCAAATTCCACTGCGACGCGCGTAAGTCCGAGCGGATGCGCAAGCGGGATCAGGTCAGCAGCCCGTTTTGCTCCCTGAATGGCGGCGATGCGCGCGATGCCGAGCACGTCGCCTTTTTTCGCCGTGCCGGCGCTGATCATCGCCAATGTCGCGCCTTGCATGGTGATGCGGCCGCTGGCACGCGCGACGCGGTGCGTCTCTGCTTTGGCGCCGACGTCAACCATGTGCGCTTCACCCTGCTGGTCGAAATGAGTCAGTTTTTTCAATCGCCCTTACTCCCTGGCAGCCACGCAATGCGGAGCCGAAGTCATGAATTCCTGAACGCGATCTTGCTAACGCCGGCGGTCTCGACACGACCTGAAAGTGGCATGTTCCTAAATTCGTATCCGTTCAGGCAATCCCGGTCAAGCGGATTGCGATCCATCGCGGAGTCTAATTCATTCCCGCGTGACACCAGGTGTCGAAACCAATATCGGCACAGGATATTCAAGGCCCTCGATTGCGTATTGCGTCACTCTTTCCTCACGAAGAAGTTGATCGTTTGGCTTGCCAATATGCCAGACCGCTTCGAGAGCCGCTGCAGAAAGCCAGCAAGTAGCGGGGGGGGCGGTAAACCGCTCCATCATTTTGTGCACGCAAAAAAGTGCGATCTGATCAAGATGCCAATAGAGTTCTTCGCGCTCGGTAAAATGGCGGATGAAGTTGCCGACCCCCCTGAAGAAACGCAAGGCCTGCGGAGTATAACTTGCGACTACGTAGCCCGCATAAATATCCAGCCACACGGAATCAGGAGGATTGCGCTGGACGAGGCCGATATCATTGCCTGCGATTTCATCGATCATTTTATCGATAGGGGCCTCGAATACAAGGTCGACATCGAAACACAGAATAGTCTTCTGATATTTTCTCAGCAACCAGTCCATGTCGAGAAAGCGCGCGCAACTATAGTACGTGCGGCGGAAAGCATAATTGGTTGAAGTCGCAAATGCTGTTTTCGCCGTAGTAACGGCAAAATCCGCCAGCGGGACTTTTGACAACAACGCATCGATATAGACGGTGAAGTTTTCGTCGGGATCGAGGATATGAATGTGCAAAAGCTTTCCGGCGGCCGCATTCCTGGCGAAGGAATTGACGAACTTTGCTCCGTGCTTATGGAAATAATGAACATCGCACGCAACGGCGACTACTGCATCAATTGCCGTCGTCCCGCGCGCTTCACGCAAAGGCGTGGCGTCGGGAGAACATTTGCCTTGCGTGTCGAGATCCACCTTCTCCCACAGGTCCCGGCGAACATTGATTAGCCGGCAATGGGCGAAACTCGCCATCAGATGCGCCGCATTCCGGAAATGAATATCCGCTGGTTCAAATTGACCGAGTCTCATTAATATGCAGCCGAGGCGGGCTTCGACTAGATAGGATTCCGGCAGATACGCCTTCGCCCGCTGCGCGCACTTCAGCGCGGCGTCATAGCGGCGCAAGCCGTACAGGATGGTCGACTCCAGCAGATGCGCATCCGCGTTGGTCGGTTCGGCCGCGATGAACTGTTTGACGCAATTCAGTGCCTCGTCCAGCCGTCCCAGCCGCCACAGGGTTTCGGCAAGGCTGCCCAGCGCTTCAGGACTGGCGGCTTGCGCGAGCGAGCTTTCGAAGAGTGCGACCGCATCGTCGAGTCTCGACTGCTTCTTAGCGATCAGCCCGGCGAGCAACAAGGCCGATGCGTTGCGCGGATCGATTCCGAGCGTCTCTTCGCAGCGTTCGCGTGCTTCGTCAAACTTGAGTTCGGCGTAGGCGGTGAAGGCGAGTTCTAGCGCGCTGGCCATTCGACTGCGGGAAAAATTGGATGGGACATCGATTCTGAACTCATGCGCGGCTAGCTGCCCGAATGCACTGAATTTTACGTGTGCGACAGTATCGAACTTTGTGCTTGCTTTGTCGAGCAGGCCCGACCGGATAAATTCGTTCGTGCATCGTCACGCGGACACTCGTTGAGCACGCGTGTCAATAGCAGCTATTCCTCACGCTGCGCGTGCGACGGTGGAACTTCATGCGATTGAGATTATCATAGTCGGGTGAATCGCCTTATCCGCATGTTCGGCATCATGTTGTGCGCCGCGCCGGCAGCGCTGGGCCAGAGCCTGCCTGATCTCGGCGATGTATCCCAGAGCGAAATGTCGCCGCAAATGGAGCGCCGCCTGGGCGAAAGCATCATGCGCGAGATCCGCGCCGATCCGAGCTATGCCGACGACGCCGAGATCACCGATTATCTGAATACGCTGGGCTACAAACTGGTCGCCGCCAGCGCGGATTCGCGCCAGGAGTTCAATTTTTTTCTGCTCATGGACCCGCAGGTCAATGCCTTCGCGCTGCCGGGCGGGTTCGTCGGCATCAATTCGGGCCTGATTCTCACTGCACAGAGCGAATCCGAGCTCGCTGGCGTGGTGTCGCATGAAGTGGCGCACGTCACGCAACGTCACATGGCGCGCATGCTCGCCGCGCAGAAGCAGTCGGCAATAGTGTCGCTCGCGGCCCTTGCGGTCGCGGTGCTCGCCGCGCGCGCCAGCCCCGACATTTCCCAGGCCGCTATTGCCGCCGCGGGCGCAGCCTCCATTCAGTCCGCGCTCAATTACACCCGTGATCATGAGCGCGAGGCCGATCGCGTCGGTTTCCAGGTGCTCGAAAAGGCCGGCTTCGATGCGCACGCAATGGCGCTGTTTTTCGAGCGCATGCAGCGCGCGACGCGCTTCTACGAAACGAAAGCGCCGGCCTATTTGCGTACCCACCCGCTGACCTACGAGCGTATCGCCGACATGCAGAGCCGCGCGCAGGAACTGCCCTACCGACAGGTACCGGACAGCCTCGATTTTCAGTTGATGCGCGCCAAGATCAAGGCCACGCAGGACAATCCCAGGGAAGCGCTGGCATTCTTCGAGGAGAGCCTGGGCGAGCGCAAGTATCTGAGCGAGGCGGCGAGCCGCTATGGCCTCGTCACTGCGCTAGTGCGTAACAAATCTTATGCGCGCGCCGGCAAGGAGCTGCAGCTATTGCGCAAGGCCGTGCCTGACAGTGCGGCCGTGGACGCACTGTCCGCGCGTTACTATGTGGCGAGCGGCGACACCGCGACTGCGGTGCAGACGTATCGTGACGCGCTGAAGGGGCATCCCGGTTATCGCGCGCTGGTTTACGATTACGCGGATCTGCTGCTCGCGAGCCGCCAGCCGGCCGAAGCTTTGAAGCTGGTCGAAAGCCGGATGCAGTATTCCGTGTCCGACTACCGCATGTACGAGCTACAGGCGAAATGTTATGCAGCGCTCGGCAAGCGCCTGTCTCAACACCGGGCATCGGCAGAGGCGTACTACCGCATGGGCAACCTGCGCGGGGCGATCGAACAACTGGGTCTGGCGCAAAAAAGCGGCGACGCCGACTTTTACCAGCAGTCGAGTGTCGATGCGCGTCTGCGCGAATTGCGCAGGCTGGACGACGAAGCGCGGCGCGAGAACAAAAAATAAGCGCGTCGCCCGTTCGGCGCGACGGCGGCCGACCCGTTTCAAACATAGCGCTATCCCGGCGGGGCGCTCCCCACGAGACTGTAGGCTAAACCGAGCATGCCGCAGGCGGCAATGAGCGGAATGATGCCCACCTTGAAGTGAAACAGCGCGACTAATGCGACCAGCCCGGTGGCGGCCGAAAACCATTCGACATCGCCGCCAAGACCGTGCGGCCACAGAACGTGGTACGCAAAAAAAACCGCGAGGTTGAGGATCACGCCGACCACGGCTGCGGTGATGCCGGTGAGGGGTGCGGTGAACTTGAGGTTGCCGTGAGTGGTTTCGATCAGCGGCGCGCCAAGAAAAATAAAAATGAAACTCGGCAGAAAGGTGAAGTACGTAACGACCACAGCCGCCGCGGCCCCGGCCACGAACAGATTCTCGGGGCCAAACAGTTGCCGGGTCCAGCCGCCGACGAAGCCGACGAAAGTAACGACCATGATGAGCGGGCCCGGCGTCGTTTCACCCAGGCCGAGCCCATCGATCATTTGCGTAGCCGTCAACCAGTGGAATTCCTCCACGCCGCCTTGAAAAACGTATGGCAGCACCGCGTAAGCGCCGCCAAACGTAAGCAGTGCCGCCTTCGTGAAAAACCAGCCCATTTGCATGAAGGTCGAGTCCCAGCCGTAGCGCACATACAGCAGCGCCATCATGCCGGCCCATAGCGCCAGGCCGACCGCGCACACGCGCGCGCAGCGGCCCCAGGTGAAAAGCGCATGCGCCGGCGTGGGCGTATCGTCGTCGATTATCGCCGCGCCGTAATATGCGCCGCTCGCGCCGTGCCCGCCGCCGGTCGCAAACTTGGCGGGGGCGTAGCGACCGCCCAGATGGCCGATGATCCCGGCAGCCACTACGATGTACGGAAAGGGCACGTGCAGCGCAAAGATCGCGACGAACGCGGCCGCGGCAATCGACCACAACAGCGCGTTTTTCAGTGCGCGCGAGCCGATACGGTAGGCGGCGAACACTACGATCGCAATGACCGCGGGCTTGATGCCGTAGAGAATGCCCGCGATCGAAGGGACGTCGCCGTAGGCCAGATAGATCCACGCCAACGCAATGAGAACGAACAGCGAGGGCAGCACAAACAACACACCCGCCGCGATGCCGCCGCGCGTTTTGTGCATCATCCAGCCGATATACGTCGCGAGTTGCGTTGCTTCGGGCCCGGGCAACACCATGCAGTAATTGAGTGCATGCAGGAAGCGCCGCTCCGAAATCCAACGTTTTTCTTCGACCAGATCATGATGCATGATCGCAATCTGCCCGGTTGGCCCACCGAAGCTGATACAGCCGAGCTTGAGCCAGTACCAGAACGCCGTGGCGAAAGGCACCGGCGCGGGAGTCGCCTGCATGAGCGGGTTGACAGGGGGCATTTT
>JBDSSV010000433.1:0-6475 GCA_039928535.1 Burkholderiales bacterium | reverse complement strand
GAAGCAGATGAACGCCGGCGCCGGCGCGGCGCGCAGCGACGTCCTGCTTTTTCTGCACGCGGACTGTGCACTGCCCGCCAACGCCGACCGGTTGATATTCGATGGGCTTACAGCGAGCGGCAAAGCATGGGGCCGCTTTGACGTAACGCTCGCCAGCACACGGCCGCCGTTGAAAATCGTCGCCTTCATGATGAATCTGCGCTCGCGCCTGTCCGGCATCGCCACCGGCGACCAGGGCATATTCATATCGCGCTCGATGTTTGCGTCGCTCGGCGGGTTTCCCCCTATTCCGCTGATGGAGGACATCGCACTGTCGCGACGTGCGAACCATGTGCATGCGCCTTTATGTTTGCGCAGTCGCATCGTGGCGTCCGCGCGGCGCTGGGAACAGCACGGCGTGCTGCGCACGATCGCGTTGATGTGGTGGCTGCGTCTCGCGTATTTTCTGGGCGCCGACCCCGCCCGCCTCGCACTGAACTATGACGCCGTCCGCCAGCGCGACTGAAACGCGCGTGATCGTGTTTGCGCGCGCCCCCGAAGCGGGCATGGCGAAAACGCGGCTGATTCCCGCACTCGGTGCGCACGGCGCGGCCGCCCTGCACAGCCTGCTGATCGAGCGCGCATTGGCAACCGCAATTTCCGCCGCCGTTGGTGCGGTCGAACTCTGGTGCGCGCCGTCGGCGCAACACCCGCTATTGGCGGCGAGCGCGCGCCGTCACGGCATCGCCGCTTTTACGCAATGCGAAGGCGATCTTGGCGCTCGCATGCAACATGCCGTAACGACGACGCTCGCAGCGGTGCAGCGTGTAATAATTATCGGCACCGATTGTCCCGTACTCACGGCCGAGGTCCTGCGCGCCGCCGCTGCCGCACTCGATGCAAAGCAGGATGCAGTGCTGACACCCGCTGAAGACGGCGGCTACGTGTTGTTGGGTCTCGCGCGCTGCGAGGCACGGCTGTTCGATGACATCGAGTGGGGCAGCGATCGGGTACTGGCCCTCACCCGCGCACGTCTGACGGAGCTGCGCTGGCGCTGGCACGAACTACCGACTTTGTGGGATGTAGACCGGCCGGCCGATCTCGCGCGGCTGCATAAGACCGGTCTGCTGCCAGAACTTCCGGATTGAACGACGGCCAGAGGAACCGCAGCCGTCCGGCGCGAGTCACATCGACTGCAGGTGTATAGCAAGTGCGCATTTCGGTGCGCTTTCCATATTGAAAACATGTAGATAATCCCCATATGCTCGACATTAGCATTGCCTTTTCCCGCCGATCGGGTCACAATGGTCGGCCATGGTAAGGGCTTGTTAATAAATGCTTTTAATGCGCAGCCCGCGATTCCGTCGTCCTTGGACTTAGAGAACTGCCCCCCATGTCAGATCTGGCCGGCCAACACGCCCTCAGTCAAACCTCGTCGCCGCAATTGCCGGTCGACTGGTACTTTGACCCGCAGGTCTATGCCTTGGAGCAAAGGCTGCTCTTTGAGCGCGGGCCGGGTTACGTCGGCCACGAATTGCTGGTGCCCAATCCCGGCGACTTCCACGTGCTGGACCGGCTCGACGGCGCCAAAGCACTGGTGCGCAATGCGCAAGGAGTGGAACTGTTAAGTAACGTCTGCCGCCACCGTCAGGCCCTCATGCTGCAGGGCCGCGGCACCACGCGCAACAGCATCGTCTGTCCCATCCACCGCTGGACGTACGGGCTCGACGGCAAATTGCTGGGCGCGCCGCATTTTCCGGGCAATCCCTGCCTCGACCTTGGCCGCACCCCTCTGCAGAACTGGAACGGGCTGCTGTTCGACGGCAAGCGCGACATCGCGCGCGATCTGGGGCGGCTCGGCGTGAAACGCGATCTCGATTTTTCAGGCTACCAGCTCGATCGCGTGCAGATCGAAGAGTACGCCTGCAACTGGAAAACGTTCATCGAAGTCTACCTCGAGGACTATCACGTCGTGCCGTTTCATCCGGGCCTGGGCAATTTCGTATCGATCGACGACCTGCGCTGGGAATTCGGCGACTGGTACAGCGTGCAGACTTGCGGCGTCAAAAAAGGCCTCGCGCGCCCGGGCACACCCGTCTACGAGAAGTGGCATGAGGTCGTCCTGCGCCATGACGAAGGCCGCGCTCCGGCGCACGGCGCAATATGGCTGACTTACTATCCGAACATCATGGTCGAGTGGTATCCGCATGTGCTGGTGGTGAGCACGATAGTGCCGCGCGGCCCGGAAGCCTGCAGCAACATCATCGAGTTTTACTATCCCGAAGACATCGTTCTCTTCGAGCGCGAATTCGTCGCCGCGGAGCAAGCGGCTTATGCGGAAACCGCCCTCGAGGACGCAGAAATCTGCGACCGCATGACGGCGGGCCGCCGCGCGCTTTATCGCCAGGGTGTCAGCGAATCAGGCCCGTATCAATCGCCGATGGAAGACGGGCTGCTGCACTTCCATGAGTTTCTGCGACGCGAGCTCCAGAAGCAGGACTGAGGATCGAGGATTGAGGTTTCAGTCCAGGCTCGATTTCTTAATCTTCAATCGTCGATCCACAATTCTGAATTTAGATGTTCACCACCCTCGTCTCAGTCGATCAACTAGCCGCGCATCTCGACGATCCGGACTGGATCGTGTTCGACTGCCGCTTCGATCTCGCGGACACGGCCGCCGGCCGCCGCGCCTATCTGAGTTCGCATATTCCGGGTGCTCGCTACGCGCATCTCGACGACGACCTCGCGGGAGCGAAGACCGGCGCGAACGGCCGTCATCCCTTGCCGCAGCCGGAGGAATTCTGCAGCCGCATGAAAAAACTGGGCATGCGCAATGGCATGCAGGCGGTCGCGTACGATGCCTCCGGCGGTTTTTACGCGGCGCGGTTATGGTGGATGCTGCGCTGGGTCGGTCACGTGCAAGGCGCGGTACTCGATGGCGGCTGGGACGAATGGAACAACGCGGGACTACCGGTCAGCGCGCAAGCTGCCGCTCCAGCAGCCGGGACCTTTCACTGCATTGCGCAAGACATGACGGTAGACGCGCGTTTCGTGCAGGAAAATCTCGGCAGTCGATCCAGCGTTGTCATCGACGCGCGCAGTGCCGACCGCTTCCGCGGCGAAAACGAAACGCTCGACCCGGTCGGCGGCCACATTCCCGGCGCGCTCAACCGTTTTTTTAAAAGCAACCTTGCTGCGGACGGACGGTTCAAGCCGGTAGCCGAGCTACGCGCTGAATTCGTGCCGTTGCTCGGCACCCTTCCGCCGCAGCGCATCGTGCATCAATGCGGCTCGGGCGTGACCGCCTGCCACAATCTGCTCGCGATGGAAATCGCCGGCCTGCACGGGTCGCGTCTGTATCCCGGTTCATGGAGCGAATGGTGCAGCGATCTGCGGCGGCCCGTAACGCGCTCACCTGTTGCGCGCGGGGCGGGCTGACCGACGGCTCAATAACATCGGCGAACGATGCCGGTATGAAGCCCGAAGAATATGTAATAGACTGAGTGACGCCACAGTCATACGCTGTGAGGGTTGTCGATACACGCGGAACCGGGGAGGTAGCCGTGAAAATTCTCATCATTGACGACCACCCGCTGATCCGGGAGGCGCTGCGGCATGTACTCAAGGTGCTCGATGCCGGGATCCAACTCGTCGAGGCGCAGAACTTCGCCGAGGGAATAACGGCGGCGGACAGCCATCCGGACCTCGACCTCATCCTGCTCGACCTCGGGTTGCCGGACATCGACGGCAATGACGCGCTGGTGGAGTTGCGCCGGCGCTATCCGGCAGTGCCTACCGTGGTGTTGTCTGCTTCGGAGCATCCGGCAACCGTGACGCGGGCCATCGAAACCGGCGCCATGGGATTCATCCCCAAGACGACATCGTCGCAATTGCTGCTGAATGCCTTGCGCCTCGTCCTTGCCGGCGGCGTTTATCTGCCGACCGAGGTCTTGCGGCAGCACCAGGGAACCCCCGAACCCGCGCTGCGTCTCGCCGCCGAAGCCAGCGACAGCGGAAAATTGCTGGAGCCGTCCGCGATCGGCCTGACCGAACGGCAATCCGACGTGCTGGCGCTGTTGGTGCAGGGCAAATCGAACAAGCTCATCTGCCGCGATCTCGGTCTTGCCGAGGGCACGGTGAAAATTCACGTGACCGCCATCCTCAAAGCGCTCAACGTGTCGAACCGGACGCAAGCGGTAATTGCGGTCGGCAAACTGGGCCTGCAACTGCCGAAGACTCCGCGGCCCAAGTAGCCCATGATGCAGTACCGCAAAAGAAGGGCTGCAAGAAAACCGCTGTCCGAGTCGAAACTCGGCGCGCTGATCCACGCGGAACAAATCAGCATCTTGTATCGGCAATTACCAACGTCGATCGCCGGCAATATGGCGGGCGCGTTGATGCTGACCGCCGTCATGCTCGCCGAGATTCCGCCGGCGACCGTTTTTGCCTGGCTCGCGGGCATCACAGTCTTTCAAGGCACGCGTCTCGTGCTTTACTTCAAAAGCCGCGCGGCCGGATTCAAGTTCAAAAATCCCAGCGACGCCGCAGTCCTGTGGGCTGCGGGCGCCTGCCTGTCAGGCGCAATGTGGGGATCGACCGCAATCGTGTTTTATATCTCCGGGCAATATCTTTCCCAGTCCGTGCTGACAATCCTGGTATTCGGCATGACATCCGCTGCAGTACCGATGCTGGGCGCGCATATTCCGTCGTTCTATTCGTTCGTGTTGCCCGCACTCGTGCCGTTTATCGTGCGCAATGCTTACGAAGGCGACATGCCCCATTACATGCTCAGCGCCATAACGCTGGCGATAACTCTGGGGCTCATGTCATTCGCGCGCAACCATAATCGCATGCTGGTCGAGTCGCTGCGCAACCGGTTCGAAAAGCAGGTTCTGGCCGACCGGCTCGCTGCGCAAAACATCGACCTTGAACAAGCGCGGATTGCCGCCGAGCAGGCCAATCGCTCCAAGACCCAGTTTTTTGCCGCGGCGAGTCACGACCTGCGCCAGCCGTTGCATGCAGTCGGTCTATTCGCCTCCGCGTTGGCCGACAGGGTGCACGACCCGCAGGACGCCAAGCTCGTTTCCAGCATCAACGATTCTGTCGCGGCGCTGGAAACTCTCTTCAATGAGTTGCTCGACATTTCCAAGCTCGACTCCGGCGTCATCCAGCCGCAGCTGACCCGGTTTGCCCTGACGGATATATTCGGCCGCCTGCGCGGTGAATTCGCCGGCGAGACTGCCGAGAAAAACCTGCGGCTGGTGATCGCGAGCGGGCCGCATATCGTCACCAGCGACGCCATATTGCTCGAACGCATACTGCGCAACCTCGTCAGCAATGCGATCCGCTATACGCCGGCCGGCGAAGTGGCAGTCACCGCGACCCTCGCCGGCGATGGGCTGCGTATCGAAGTGCGCGATACCGGCATTGGCATCCGCGCCGAAGATCATGAGCGCATCTTCGAAGAATTTCTCCAGATCGGCAATCCCGGCCGCACGAGTAAAAAAGGGCTGGGTCTCGGGCTGTCCATCGTGCAGCGGTTGTGCGGCCTGCTCGAGTACCGCATCAATGTCATATCCGAGTATGGCAAGGGCTCTGCATTCAGCTTCGAAGTGCCCATCAGTCGTCTCGAAGAAACGCCCGTCGCCCGCGAGCCCGGCGCTGTCCATGCGGCCGCCGACCTTACCGGCAAGCTGATCGTCGTTATCGATGATGAAAGCGCCATCATCGAAGGCATGCAGGTGCTGCTTGCCGGCTGGGGCGCCGAGGTCATTGGCTCGACCACGGGCGACAACGTGGTTGCCGCGGTGCACGCGGCCGGAAAATTGCCCGCGCTGCTGATCGTCGACCATCGGCTCGGCACCCGTGAGAACGGCATCGAGGTCGCGCAACGCATACGTCGGGAACTCGATCCGGAGATACCGGGCATCCTGGTGACCGGCAGCATGACGCCGGAACTCGATGCACTTGCACGCGCGTCAAATCTCGGATTTCTGCTCAAGCCTGTAATGGCTGAAGAACTGCGCAGACTCATTGGCGAGATGCGCGGCATAAAACCACCCGCCGCAACGAAAGCAACGACAACAGCTACTTCGGTATGAGATGACAGGGCCTGCGCGTAATGTCCACCGCACATGCGGGTGTGGCTGCTCGCTGGGGCGCTGACTCCTTTCGTTTACGGCCGGCGCGCCAGCGCCGCATCTCGCCCCGCACGGGCGCGAGCTTCGTCACAATCATGGAAAATGGTATCCCCGGACTCCACGGATCCCGGTTCGTATGCCGATGCCATTGTCTGAAACGCCATGGCCGCGAGCGCAGACATAATTTGCTTTTTCATGATGTTCTCCTTGTAGCTTTAATGCTGTCGTCTTGCCGTTGACCCGAGCGACGCGACAGGTTCGTGCGGTTGTGTTGCCCGGTCCATGATGCCGCGGCGCGTACGCCTCCGCTTGCCGGACATCAATCGCTCGCGCGGCGCCGTAACGTGGCTTCATCG
>JBDSSV010000432.1:0-5169 GCA_039928535.1 Burkholderiales bacterium | reverse complement strand
GTCATTGCTTGCATTGTCGATACCGGTTCGACGTTCGAGCTGAAAGCGCGCTTCGGCAAGACGATGGTAACGGCGCTGGCACGGCTAAACGGTCGCACCATAGGCGTGATGGCCAACAATCCGCTCTACAAAGGCGGCGCCATCGACGCCGATGCGTGCCAGAAAGTGCAGAGCTTCATGGTGCTCTGTGACTCGTTCAACATTCCAATCGTGATGCTTGTCGACCAGCCCGGTTTCCTGATCGGCGTCGAAGGCGAGCAAAAAGGCGTTACCGGCAAAGTCATGAACTGGTTGAACGCGATGACGCTCTGCACGGTGCCGAAGATTTCCATCATCCTGCGCAAAAGCTATGGGCTGGCGGTCTCGAACATGGGCGCCGGCGGCAACGCGGATGAAGTTTGCTGCTGGGTCACTGCCGAGGTGAGCTTCATGAAGCCCGAGTTCGGCGCGCAGGTCGTATTCGGCGCGAACCCGGACGAGCCGGAAAAATTCAAGGCCGCGGTCGATAAAATGAACAAGGGCACGACGGCGTACGACATGGCGGCCATTTACACCGCGCAGAATGTCATCGATCCGCGCGACACGCGCGAATATCTGAAGCGCACGCTCGACATTCATCGCATGCGGCTCACGAATGGCGTGGGCGAGCACCTGATGCGGACATGGCCGACGAGCTTCTGAGGAAGGCGCTTATTCTCCAAATTCGAGGGCGGTCATGCGCCAGCGCGTGCCGCTGTTGACGAAACACGCGCGGTATTCGAGCGGGCTGCGCACCTGTTCTTCGGGCACGTAACCTTCGCCGGCCTTCGCCTTCAGCTTGACCCATTTTTGCGCGGACGCCTTATTATTGTCCGCGACCTCCCAGTCGATGACGGACACAAGATCATACGAAAGCGTGCCGAGCGTGGCGGCATTAGTTGCCGGCAGCGCTTTGAGCAGCGTTTCTTTCGCGATGATCGCGCCGGAAGCGTCGCCCGCATTTTCCGGCCATTTGTAATACACGTAGGGTGCGCAGAATTCGACGAGATTTTTATCGCGCTTGACGAAGACGCCGCCGAGGAACAGCAGTTTTCCGAGTTCGCTCCATAACGCGCTGTCGGCGGCCTGCGGGTCCCACAGTCTTTTGAATTCGGCAACCCCCTCGGTCTCCGAGGTGTTGCGAATTTTGCGGTCGACGATGTCGAGAATGAATCGCTGGTCGTGCCGCGCCAACGCGTCCACCAGCCGTGCCTTGAAACGCGGCCACGTTGCGTTGTTCGCACCCTCGTCCACCGGCGCCAGCTTCAGGTCCTGCGCCGCGCTCGTCATCGCCAGCAGCAACAACAGGGTCAGTACAGGCGCGCGCAGATTCATCAGCAACCTTTGAACTGGCCGCGGCGCTTCTCGAAAAACGCCCGCAGCGCTTCCTGGTGATCGTCGGTCTTGTGGCAGAGCGCCTGAAAACTCGAGCATACATCGAGATGTTCGGCGAGCGGCTGGGTTTGCGCAAGCTTGAGCAGGCGTTTGGCATAGCGCAACGCAAGCGGCGGTTTGGACGCCATCTTGCCGGCGATTTCCGTGGCGCGCGTCATCAGCGCATCCGGTGCGGTGACCTCGAGCAGTATGCCGAGCGCGAGCGCTTCTTCCGCTTTGACGATACGCCCGCTGAACGTCAGTTCGGCGGCGCGCTGATAGCCGAGCAGGCGCTGCAGAAACCACGCGCCGCCGTCGCCGGGAATGATGCCGAGATTGACGAAGGTTTCGCCGAATTGCGCATTGGTCGAGCCGATGCGGATGTCGCACATATTAGTGAGATCGAAGCCGGCGCCTATCGCCGGCCCGTTGACCGCCGCGATGATCGGGATTTCGGCGTCCTGCAGCGCGAGCGGTATGCGCTGTATGCCGTGCTTGTAATTCTGCTGCAGAATATGCGGCGCCGCCTGCGAGCGCTCGCCCATGGTCTTGATATTGCCGCCCGCGGAGAACGCGCTGCCATCGCCGGTGATGATCAACACCGAGACGCCCATGTTCGTATTCGCCCATGCGACAGTGCTCACGATGTCCGACGTGATATCGGTGCTCGTCAGCGCATTGCGTACGTCGTCGCGTTTAAAGGTAAGCACCGCGACACGCTCTTCCAGCGTCAGGGCGCAGTCTTTCAATTGTGGTAAAGCGGACATGGGAATTCCTTACTTAAAATTTGAATATGCGGGGGGTGCCACTAGCAATAGTAAGCGCTGGCGCGGAGCGTTACAACGGGCGCCCCGACGCGATGTTATACTGGCTCCCTCACTACGGGCAGTAACGACATCACGCGCGGGCACTCGGGGAACATAAATCATGGCGAAAATCGAAGTCAAATCGGAAATTACCGGCACGGTGTGGCAAATCAAATCCAAGGTTGGCGACAAAGTCGCGGACGGCGATACGCTGATCGTGATCGAGTCGATGAAAATGGAAATTCCGGTAATTACCGAGGACGGCGGCACGGTCAAGGAAATCCTGGTTAAGGAAAAAGATCCCGTTGCCGAAGGCCAGGTCGTCGCCATCCTCGAAGGCTGACAGTTTCGCGCCGCGGCGCGCCCCCGCTTAATCAGCAGTCCGCCAGCTCCCGCAGTTTCTTGACGGCTTCGTCACGCGACGCGCGCACGCGCGCCTCGGCGGCACGCTGGGCACGCTCGCCGTCGCCGTCGCGCACTGCTTTGATAAGCTCCTGCCAATGCTTGACCGACTGCCGGCGACGCAGCTCGCTCGCCAACCCCAGGCGCGAATAACGCAGCGTCTGCTGGGCCAGCGGATCGAGCATCGCGCGCAGGCGCGCGTTGCGCAAAGCCCCCGTCAGCGTGCGGTTCAGCTGGAACACCTGCTCGACATATTCATTGTTGTGCCGCGCATTGCGCGCGAGCCGCGCGAGTTCGGCGACACCGGCCTCGAGCGCGGGCAATAATTTCAGCCGTTCCGGGTCCTCGGCGATGCTGCGGTCGCGCAGTCCGTTCAGCGCAATGCGAATATCGAATATTTCCCTAACTTCCGGAATGCTGAGTTTGGTCACCTGCGCGCCGCGCCGGGGCAGGATGGTCACCAGCCCGTCTTTTTCCAGCAGGCGCAGCGCTTCGCGCACGGGCCCGCGGCTGACCTTGAATTCGGCTGCCAACGCCTGTTCCATGATGCGCTGTCCCGGCGCATCGGTGCCGGCGATGATGCGCGCCGCCAGTTGCGCGGCAATCTGCTCGGGCAGCGAAAGCATCGGTCCGGTTGGCGTGGAGACGGCAGGCGGCGCGGCGCGGGTTGAGCGGGCAGGTTGTCCCATTTCGTTAAGGTAGCCGGAAGGTTGTAGGATTGTCAACAATCTTATTGACAGCAAAGTGGGATAAAAGCTAGCATGCGCCAAAGCAAAGTAGTCTCACTTACCTTCTCGCAGGGCCAACCTGCAGCCACATTGATGTCGGCCGTGCTTGCACGGCGGCGCGGGAACATTATGAGCTGGCAACCGGAGATCGAAGAGCTGCAACATCGCCGCCGGCTGGCGGAAGTGTGCGGCGGCCCGGAAGCGGTCGCGAAGCACCACGCGGCCGGACGAAAAACAGTACGCGAGCGCATCGATGCTTTGCTCGATCCGCGCTCTTTTCGCGAAGTCGGCAAGCTCGCGGGCCGCGGCACCTATGACGCAGCCGGCAAGCTCACCAAATTCGAGCCGGCGCCTTATGTAATGGGTTTGGGCCGCATCGATGGCCGCCCGGTCGCCATCGGCGGCGAGGACTACACGATACGCGCGGGTACCGGCTTCGGCAGCGACCGTCGCAAAGGGGGGCAGGGCGGCTTTATCGAAGACCTGGCCTACGAATACCGCATACCGCTGATCAACCTGATCGAAGGTACAGGCGGTACCGTGAACACTGCGCGCAAGAAAGGCTACACCGTAGTTCCCGGTTACGGCCAGGATGGTTTCGAGCGATCGGTTGATCTGATGGGTATTGTGCCGGTAGTCAGCGCGGTTATGGGCACGGTCGCAGGCGGGCCTTCTGCGCGCGCCATCCTCAGTCATTGGTCGATCATGATCAAAGGCAAAAGCCAGATCTTCGCGGCGGGACCGCCGGTCGTCGAGCGCGCGTTTGGTCACAAGCTCACCAAAGAAGAACTCGGCGGTTCGAAGATTGCCGCGGATACCGCAGGCACTATCGACAACGTTGCTACCGACGAAGAGGACTGCCTGCGGCAGATCAGCCGTTTCCTGAGTTACATGCCGCAGAACGTCTGGGAGCTGCCGCCGCGCGTGTCGTGCAGCGATCCGATCGATCGCTGCGAGGACGGGCTTGCGAGCATTGTGCCGAAGGCAGCGCGTGGCGCGTACAACATGAAAAAGCTGATCGACATGGTCGTCGATCAGGGCTCGACGTTCGAGATCCAGCCGACGTTCGGGCGGTCGGTGATAACCGCACTTGCGCGCATGAACGGCTACCCCGTCGGTATCGTCGCCAACAATCCCATGGTAGGCGGCATCATGGATTACAAGGCGGCACGCAAGCAGGGGCATTTCCTCGAGCTGTGCGACATGTTCAATATTCCCATTGTCTTCTTTGCGGATATTCCGGGACTGATGGTCGGCGCGGAATCCGAAGCCGATGCGATCATGCGCGAAGGCGTGCGCACGCGCTACATCGGGCTACAGCTGAGCGTGCCCGTGTTCACGATCATGGTGCGCAAGTGCTACGGCGTGGCCGGCGGCGGCGTGATCGACCGGCGCGGACTCAATTTCAAGATTGCCTGGCCGTCCGCGCACTGGGGATCGCTGCCGCTGGAAGGCGGGGTCAAGGCCGCGTATCGCCGCGAAATCGACAACGCGCCTGACCCGGCTTTGCGCGAAATAGAAATCGAGGAGGAGTTGCGACAATACGGCTCGCCATTCCGCACGGCCGAAGCGTTCGCGATCGAAGACGTGATCGATCCCCGCGAGACGCGGCCTTACCTTTGCGATTTCATCGAGGCCCTGCAAGGCCGGCTCGCGACCCAGCTCGGTCCGCGGTTCAAAGCGGGCGTCAGGCCCTAATTACACGAGAGGAGAGCCGACATGCGCTGCGCGAAATTATGGGCCACCTTCACATTTCTGCTGCTCGCGGGCGGTGCCGGCGCACAATCCGGGTGGAAGCCGGAACACAACGTAGAAATCATTTCCGGAACAGCCGCCGGTGG
>JBDSSV010000431.1:0-2855 GCA_039928535.1 Burkholderiales bacterium | reverse complement strand
CATTTCACGCACACGGCCGTGCCCGTGATTGCAGGCGCATTGGGCTCCGCGTTCGGCATGACGCCGGTGTTCGTGATGATCGCCGGGGTGCTCGGCGTCAGCGGCTACCTGAGTGGAACAGTCAAGCGCGCGACCGACACGCTGCCGCCGCCCTAGCACCGTCGTCAATCCTGCCGGCCAGCCCGGTCAAAAATTGCCGTCGCTGGCCGATTCGCACCTGAAACTGACGATCTCCGCGTCCTTATCGCTGGTGAGACGTCCGAACGCGATTACGCCGCTGCCGTGAAGCAGCATTTCTTCGCGACGCAGCTTGTATTCCTCGCCGCTTTTCATGCTGATGAAAGTTCCGTTCGAGCTGACATCGATCAGCACGAATTTGTCCTGACGGCGTTCGATGTGCAGGTGATTGCGCGATGCCATCAGGTCTTTCAGCGCAATGCCATGCGTAGCAGCGCGCCCCATGCTGATCGAAGTGACGACGACGATTTCGCGGCTACCGTGCGTCAGGCGCAACCGTGAAACGCCCGCCTGGTGCAGCACGGGATCCAGGCGCCCCGGCATCTGCGTGTTATCGCCGCCAGCCTGCCACAAAACTTCGTACACGTTGACGGCTTCATGCTTGCCCTTGACGGGCAGCGCATCGAGGCGGCGCGTCGCAATGCGCTGCTCGGGCGACAAAAGTTCTATCGTCTCGCCAGTGCTGATGATCTGCCCGGCCAGCGCGAGCTGCGCCATGCGCGAGGCGACGTTCACGGTGTCGCCGAAGACATCGTCGTCGGTAAGCAGCACGGGACCATGGTGCAGGCCGATACGAATGGCAATTTTTCGCTGCTGGACCGATTGCTTGGCGTGGACCTGCGTATGCATTTCACATGCGGCGAGCACTGCCGCGCCGGCGTCCTCGAATGCGCACAACGCGCCGTCGCCGATGGTTTTGACTACGCGGCCGTGGTGCTCGACGACGACCTGCTTGAACACGTTCATGTATTCATGCACTTCGCGAAACGCCGCCGCGTCACCGAGCGACTCGTAGAGCCGCACGCTGTCGCTGACATCGACAAACAGGATGGCCAGATTAGCGTTTTGTTCTGACATTTTATCCGCGAAGAAGCCGGGCAAACGGATTCGCCCCACCAACGGAACGAATCATACTACGCCGGGATAGCGGCCCGCACCTTGCGGACCGCGCGTCATATCAAGCGCGCGCAGCGCTGCGTCCCGCGATGCGCCCGAACACCGCGCCCGACATGAGCCCGGTGCCCAGCGGATAGTTGTAGTGAAAGAGCCCGCCAACCATTTCGCCACAGGTATACAGGCCCGGTATCGGCTTCCAGTCGGTCGCCACCACCTGCGCGTCCTTGGTGATCTTCAGGCCACCGAACGTGAACGTGATGCCGCCGGTCACAGGGTAAGCAACATAGGGCGGCTGGTCGAGTTTCTGCGCCCAGTTGGTCTTCGCCGGCTCTATGCCTTCCGTATGCAGGCCGTCGAGCGCAATCGGATCGAACTTGCCGTGCCCCGCCGCAGTGTTGTATTCGTGCAGCGTCTTGATCGCCTGCTGCTGGTCGACCTGCAACTGCTTGACCAGCCCTTCGAGCGTGTCAGATTTGAACGGCACGCTGGTCGAATAGCGCGGCTCCAGCATCTCCAGCACTTTGCTGTCAAAAATCTGATAGATCAGGCTTTGCGGCTGTTTCAATATCATGCCGCCGTACTTGGCATACGTATACGAGTTGAAATCAGCACCCTCGTCGACCCAGCGCTTGCCCTCGACGTTCATCATCACGCCGTATGTATAAGAAAGGCGGTTCGTTTTATCCGTGAGGTCGCGCCGGCCGTAATCAGGCGCTTCCGCGTTGATCGGCGTCGCATGGCAGCCGCCCCAATGACCCCACGGCATCGCACCGATGTCCATCGCCATATTGAGGCCTTCGCCGTAATTGAAGTTGGAACCGCGCACCTTCGCGTGGTCCCACGGGTCGCCGAGATAGAGCCGGCGCATGGCGGGATTGGTTTCGAATCCGCCGGCCGCCAGCACGACAGCCTTTGCGTTCAAAGTCATCATGCCATCGGGACCGCGCGCGACGACGCCGTCGACTCTGCCGGATTCGCCCTGCGTGAGTTTGGTCGCGCTGGTTTCGTAGCGAACGTCGATACCCATCGCCTCCGCCGTTTCGAACCACGTCTTCGACAGGCCGACGCCCTCATGCACCACGCGCACGATGGCGCCTTTGGGCCACTTGATCTTGCCGTTGACGCGCACGCCCATCACCGAATGCGCGAGCTCGAAGTGCATGCCGCCCTTCTCCTGCACCCAGCACAGGGTGTCGTACGATTCGTCGATCAGAATTTTGGACAGCTCGGGATCGCTGCGCCCGTTGGTGACGCGCATCAGGTCGGCGCGAAAATCCTCTTTGGTATACGTGCCGCAGCCGGCATGAAAGCCCGGATATTTTTCCTCTGCGTCAGGCACGAAACGATCGAGCTCTTTCACGTCGTTGAAGAAGTGACGGAAGATGGCGCCGCTAAAGTGGGTATTACCCCCGCGCTGCGCCTTGGGCGCTTTTTCGAGCACGACCACGTTTTTCGCGCCGTGCTCTTTGGCCGAGACTGCCGCCGCGAATGCCGCATTGCCGCCGCCCACCACAATTACGTCGAAGTTGTTCATAAACCGTTCCTTGAATACGGGTTGAACATCAGCAAAATCCGCTGAACTGCCGGAAAAGATGGATGATGTTTTGCACTTAGGACTCGCGGCGCGGAAATTCGTACAAGATTCGTCGCACCGGAAAGTGAGCCGGAGTATGCCGGCGCGCGCGCGCGGGTGTCAAGACGGCGGGGACGCGAAATGACAC
>JBDSSV010000430.1:0-3347 GCA_039928535.1 Burkholderiales bacterium | reverse complement strand
TCGACCGACCACGTGTTGACGAATTCGAGCCGGCGCTTGCCCGGATTGGCCACCTGCGTATCGCGCTCGGAACAATGAATAACTTTCACGCCGAGCTCCATCGCTAGGCGCGCCCAGTCGGCCTTCGACTCGGGTTTGGCGGCGCGCTTGTGAATGTCACGCGAGAGGTTGACCAGCGCCTGCTTGACCCAGTGCGAAATAAGGCCGGGATTCGCGCCATGCGTCGGGATTATCGTCGGCCCGCCGTGCGGGTGACTGGTGCGCAGCTTCATGACCTCTTCGCGCAGACCGTAATTGGAACGGTGGGACGCCGACACGTGTGTGTCCGTGTAGCCGCCGAGCCACGGCTCGATGCAGGTATCGAGATACATGACACCGCGTTTGTGGCAAAACTCGATCAATGCGACGCTCGACACCTCGACCGACAAGTTGAGCAGAAAGTCGCCCTTGTTCACCAGCGGCTCGAGCACCGCGCGATAGTTCTCGCGCGTCAGCGGCTTGACGGTAAACCGGATGCCGAAAAGTTTGGCCTCCTCGACGCCGCGCGTGTCGCCGGTGACGATGCGGATGCGTTCCAGCGGCATGTCGATGTGACGCAACAGCAGAGGCAGGGTGCCCTGCCCGACCGAACCGAAACCGACGATGACCAGCCGACCCTGAAATTTGACGTGCTTTTTTTCGTTCATGTCCCTTTACCTGCAGCGGCGAATTCGGCGCGGTGAAGTTTAGCATTTTACGCAGCGGCCGCGTTTGCGCGATTATGAAATTTTCAGCAGCAGCTTGCCTTTCGTATTGCGCGCTTCCAGATACCGGTGTGCCTCGGCAGCTTGATCAAGCGGAAATACCCGATCGATCGCAACCTGCAGGCGGCCCGTACCGTAATGCGCGAACAGATCAGCAGCTCGCCCGCGCAATTCGTCTGCGCTGGCAATGTAGTCGGCGAGATGCGGGCGCGTGAAAAATACCGAACCGGCCTCGGCCAGCTCGAGCGGCTCGACCGACGCGACGAGCCCCGATGCGCCACCGTAATTGATGCACATGCCGCGCTTTTTCAGGCTGCGGATGCTCTTGTGTATCGTGTCTTTGCCCACCGCGTCGTAGACAACGTCGACGCCCTGCCCGCCGGTGATCTGCATCACCGCCTCCCGAAAATCGGTGTCGCGGTACAGGATTACATGATCGGCGCCGCATTTCTTCGCGATTGCCGCTTTTTCCGCGCTGCCGGCGGTCGCCAGCACGGTCGCGCCGCGCAGCTTCGCGAGTTGCGTCAATAACTGGCCGACGCCGCCCGCCGCGGCGTGCACGAGGCAACTTTTTCCCGGCGCCAGCGAAAACGCCGAGTGCGACAGATAGTGCGCGGTGCAGCCCTGCAACATCAAAGCGGTCGCGATATCGAGCGGGACTTGCGCCGGCACTTTGACCAGGCGCGCGGCCGGCACGGCGGCATATTCCGCGTAGCTGCCGCGCACTATGCAGTACGCAACACGGTCGCCCGGCGTGAAGCCGGTCACGCCGGCGCCGATTGCCGCCACTGTGCCGCCGCCTTCCATGCCTAGCGTCATCGGCAACGGTGTCTGGTAGGTTTGCGAGCGCGCGTAGTGCCCGCTACGCATATACACGTCGATGAAATTGATGCCCGCGTACGCAAGCTTGACAATGACCTCGCCGTCGCCCGCCTGCGGCTCAGGCCTGTCCATCGAATGCAGTTGCTCGGGACCGCCAAACGCGGGTATCGCGATTGTCTTCATCATCTTTCCTTTCGCATATCGGCAACCCGCCGGCACGCGGCGCCCAGTACGCTATCATTTGCAGGATAAACGTTTTCCTGCGCACGGCCGGAGATTTTATGACTGCCAGACCTGAAGTTGCAATTGAATCGTCATCCGCACGCGCCCACGTCGCCGCGTTGATACGCCGCGCGCGCGCGGCGCAAAGCGTCTATCAGCGTTACTCGCAAGCCCAACTCGACGAAACGGCCATCGCGGTGGCATGGGCCATCATGGAACCCGTTCACAACCGCGTGCTGGCCGAGCTCGCGGTCAAGGACACGGGACTCGGCAATGTCGCCGACAAGATCGTCAAGAACCACCGCAAGACGCTCGGCCTCATGCGCGATCTCACGGGCGCGAAGACCACCGGCATCATCGCGGAACACGCCGACACCGGCATCACTGAAATCGCGCGCCCGGCCGGCGTCGTCGCCGCCGTCGTGCCGTCGACCAATCCCGGCGCGACGCCCGCCAACAACATCATCAATGCGCTGAAGTGCGGCAACGCGGTGATCCTGTCGCCTTCGCCCAAAGGTTATTCGACGTGCGCGAAACTCGTCGACTACATACACGCGGAACTGAAACGCATCGGCGCGCCGCTCGATCTCGTGCAGATGCTGGCCGCGCCCGTGACCAAGGAATCGTCGACCGAGCTCATGCAGCAGGCCGATCTCGTCGTCGTCACCGGTTCGCGCGCGAACGTGCGCGCCGGCTACTCGAGCGGCAAACCGGCGCTCGGCGTCGGCGCCGGTAACGTCGCGGTGATCGTCGACGACAGTGCCGACGTCGACGACGCCGCTGCCAAGGTCATGGCATCAAAGATTTTCGACAACGCGACGAGTTGCTCGTCGGAGAACAGCATCATCGTGCACGCCAAGGTATACGATGCCATGCTCGCGGCACTGGTAAAACAGGGGGGCGCATTGCTGAGCGCTGACGAGAAGTCCACCCTGCAGAAGACCATGTTTCCCGGCGGCCATTTATCGTCAGCGGTGACCGCGCAGTCGGTCAGCCGCATCTGCGCGATAGCGGGGCTCACCCGGCCCGCACTCGCCAGCGCGAAATGCCTGCTGGTTGAAGAGACCGGGTGCGGGCCCGACTATCCGTTTTCCGGCGAAAAACTGGCGCCGGTGCTGACGGTGTACCGCGCCGACAGTTTCGATCACGCATTTAACACGCTGCGCGACGTCTACGCGTATATGGGCAACGGCCACTCCTGCGGCATCTACAGCGAGAACGACGCGCACATCCAGCGCCTCGGCCTTGAAATGACCGTGTGCCGCGTGATCGTCAAGCAGGCGCACACCTTCGCCACCGGCGGCAGCTTCGACAACGGCCTGCCGTTTTCGCTGTCGATGGGCTGCGGCACCTGGGGCGGCAATAGCTTCTCGGACAATCTCAACTACCGGCATTTTCTGAACATTACGCGCATCGTGCGTACTATCCCCGCGCGCGAGCCCCGTCCCGACGATATATTCGGCGCGTATCGCAAAAAACACGGTATTTGAACCTCTCGTTGCGGTTCAAGATTACTCATGCGAACCATCCGCCATTACGTTGACCTGCGCGCGCGCGAAC
>JBDSSV010000429.1:0-5755 GCA_039928535.1 Burkholderiales bacterium | reverse complement strand
CAATGGCACCGAAGAAATTTTTCGCGATGACGCACGCGTGTTAATGGTCTCAACGTTCCAGCATCCGTTCTATCCGTACAGCGGCATCGACGGTCATTCCGAACGCATGGTCAACATTCCGCTGGCTGCTTACAGCGGCGGGGCGGAATTTCGTGCCGCGGTGCAAACGCATTGGCTGCCGGCGCTTGAGCGGTTCAAGCCGGAGATGCTTTTCATTTCGGCGGGCTTCGATGCCCACCGCGACGACGAGATGGCGATGCTGCGGCTGGTCGAGGCGGACTACGCATGGGTGACGCAGCAGTTGAAGGCGGTGGCCGACAAATACGCGCAGGGGCGCATCGTTTCGACGCTGGAGGGCGGCTACGAACTGCACGCGCTCGGGCGCAGCGTCACCGTGCATCTAAAAGCGCTCGGCGAAAATTAATCCGGCGTTGTCAGCCGAGCAATATCGCCGCGACGACGTTGCGGCCTTCGGCGGTCAGAATGTTGTAAGTGCGACAGGCGGCCGCATTGTCCATCACTTCGACGCCGATCCCCGCCGTTTGCAGACAGCTCGACAGCGCCGGCCGCGGAAAACGCAGGCTGGCGCCGGTGCCGAGCAACACAATCGCGGGACTGAGCGCGAGCAACTGCTCGAAATGCTGCGCATTCAGGCTGTCGAAACCGGTCGCCGACCATGTGTCTATGCGTTCAGGTGCGACCAATATGCTGGCGGCGTGGCGCACGCCGTTGACCATGACGAAGCCGGCGCCGTGGCCGGTAAAAAGATTGTGGCCGGCCGGAGTTTGTAAATGGAATTTCACTGCAAACGGATTTGCCGCAAGAGGTCAGGTCGGATAAAATTATACGCTTATTCACGCCCTTAGCCGCTTTTTTGAGAAACATATGGAAGAATTCGCGCGCATAAAACGGTTGCCGCCGTACGTGTTTAACATCACGGGCGAGCTGAAGGCCGCGGCACGCAAGCGCGGCGAGGACGTGATCGACCTGTCGATGGGCAATCCCGACGGGCCGACGCCCAAGCACATCGTCGACAAGCTGATCGAGTCGGTGCAGCGCTCGGACACGCACGGTTATTCAGTATCGAAAGGCATACCGCGGCTGCGCAAGGCGATCTGCAATTGGTACAAGACGCGCTTCAATGCCGAGTTCGACCCGGATTCCGAGGCGATCGTCACCATCGGCTCCAAGGAAGGCATCGCGCATCTGGCGCTGGCGACGCTCGACCGCGGCGACATCGTGCTGGTGCCAAATCCGAGTTATCCGATTCATATCTATGGTCCGGTCATCGCCGGTGCCGACATCCGCCACGTGCCGATGGTGGCCGGCGTCGACTTCTTCGACGAGCTCGAGCGCGCAATCCGCGATTCGTACCCGAAGCCGAAGATGCTGATCTGCAATTTTCCCGGCAACCCCACGACCCAATGCGTCGATCTGGGGTTCTTCGAGCGCTTGATCGCGATCGCGCGCGAACATCACATTTACGTCGTGCATGACCTTGCCTACGCCGATATCGTGTTCGACGGCTATCGCGCGCCGTCGATCATGGAAGTGCCGGGCGCACGCGACGTCGCAGTCGAGTTTTTCACATTGTCGAAAAGCTACAACATGGCCGGCTGGCGCGTCGGCTGCATGGTCGGCAACCGCGAACTCGTCACCGCGCTGGCGCGCATGAAGAGCTATCACGATTACGGCACGTTCACGCCTATCCAGGTCGCATCCATCATCGCGCTCGAAGGACCGCAGGAGTGCGTCGCTGAGGCGCGCATGAAATACCAGAAGCGGCGCGACGTGATGTGCGCCGGCCTGCATGCGGCTGGCTGGCAGGTGGAAGTGCCGCGCGCAACCATGTATGTGTGGGCGAAAATCCCGGAGCAGTACAAGAAGATGGGCTCGCTCGATTTCTCGAAGAAGCTGCTCGAAGAAGCGCACGTCGCGGCGTCGCCGGGCATCGGCTTCGGCGAATACGGTGACGATCACGTGCGCTTTGCGTTGATTGAAAATGAAGCGCGCACCCGTCAGGCAGTACGCGGCATCAAGGAGATGTTCAGAAAGGATGGCTTGTTGTGAACACTCGGGTGCGTGAAGAATTTCGGCGGAGGCTAACTTGCTTTAGCAAGTTAAGCGCTGCGCGCGGCTGGAGCCAAAATTCCCAGCGTACTCGTCGAGCTGTACGCGGTATCAAGGAAATGTTCCGCAAGGACGGATTGTTATGAAACCCATCAATGTTGGCCTGCTCGGTATCGGCACCGTCGGCGGCGGCACGTTCGAAGTGCTCGCGCGCAACCAGGAAGAAATCATCCGCCGGGCCGGCCGCGGCATCGTCATCAAGATGGTTGCTGACAAGGACGTCGCGCGCGCGCGCAAGCTGGTGGGCAGCAGCGCTACCGTAACCGCCGATGCATTCGACGTGGTGAAAGATCCCGACATCGATATCGTGATCGAGCTCATCGGCGGCACCACCATTGCGCAAAAACTCATACTCGAGGCGATCGAGAACGGCAAGCACGTCGTCACCGCGAACAAAGCACTGCTTGCGACGCACGGCAACGAGATTTTCGCGGCGGCGCGCAAGCGCGGCGTCATGGTCGCGTTCGAGGCAGCGGTGGCCGGCGGCATACCCGTCATCAAGGCACTGCGCGAAGGCCTGACCGCCAATCGCATCGAGTGGATTGCCGGCATCATCAACGGCACCAGTAATTTTATTTTGTCCGAGATGCGTGCCAGGGGTTCGAGCTTCGAGACGGTGTTGCAAGAGGCGCAGCGGCTGGGCTACGCCGAAACCGATCCGACGTTCGATATCGAGGGCATAGATGCGGCGCACAAGCTCGCCATTATTGCCGCGATCTCGTTCGGCATTCCGATGCGCTTCAAGGACGCGTATACCGAGGGCATCACCAAGCTGACGGCAGCAGATATCCGCTATGCGGAGGAGCTCGGCTACCGCATCAAACTGCTCGGCATCACCAAGCGCACCACCAAAGGCATAGAACTGAGGGTCCACCCCACGCTGATCCCGACGCGGCGGCTTATCGCGAATGTGGAGGGCGTCATGAACGCGATACTCGTGCACGGCGACGCCGTGGGCGCCACCATGTATTACGGCGCCGGCGCGGGTGCTTATCCGACGGCATCGGCGGTCATCGCCGATCTGGTGGACGTGACGCGCATGCATACCGCCGACCCGGAGCATCGCGTGCCGCATCTCGCGTTCCAGCCGGACCAGTTGTCGAGCGTGCCGATCCTGCCGATCACAGAAGTCGAAACGTCGTATTACCTGCGTCTGCGCGTCCACGACAAGCCGGGTGTGCTCGCCGATATCACGCGCGTGCTTGCGGACGGCGGAATATCCATCGATGCGATGGTGCAAAAGGAACCGTCGGCCGGCGAAGAGCAGGTCGACATCATCATGCTGACCCATCTGGCAATCGAGAAAAACGTCAACGCGGCCATCGCGACGATAGAGAATCTGCCGGTGGTCGTGGGCAAAGTCACGCGCATCCGCATGGAACAGTTGGGTGCGCATTAAAAACGGTCGTCCATGCGTTACATAAGCACGCGCGGCGGCGGCGCATCCGCCGGCTTCTCCGACATTCTGCTTGGCGGCTTGATGGACGACGGCGGCCTGGCGATGCCGGAGCGCTATCCGCAGGTTACCGCGGCTGAACTTACGGCGTGGCGGAAGCTCAGCTACCCCGGACTGGCGTTTGAAATCCTGCACCGCTACGCCGATGACATCGCGGCGGACGATCTCCGGCGCATGGTCGAGCGCACGTATACCGCCGCAGTTTTCCGCGCGGATGAGATAACCCCGCTGCGCCAATTGCAACAGGGCGTTCACATCCTCGGCCTGTCGCAGGGGCCGACGCTCGCGTTCAAGGACGTCGCCATGCAACTGCTCGGCAATCTCTTTGAGCACGCGCTGAGCAAGAGCGGCACGCTGCTCAATATTCTCGGCGCGACCTCAGGCGACACCGGGTCCGCGGCGGAATACGCAATGCGCGGCAAACGCGGCATCCGTGTCTTCATGCTGTCGCCGCACCAGAAGATGAGCCCGTTCCAGACCGCGCAGATGTTCTCGCTGCAGGACCCGAACATCTTCAACATCGCGATCCGCGGCGTATTCGACGATTGCCAGGACATCGTCAAGGGCGTCAGCAACGACCTGGATTTCAAGTCGCGTTACCGAATCGGCACCGTCAACTCCATCAACTGGGCGCGCGTGGTCGCGCAGGTGGTCTATTACTTCAAGGCCTATCTGGCGGCGACGACGTCGAACGACCAGCAGGTTTCGTTCGCGGTGCCGTCGGGCAATTTCGGTAACGTGTGCGCCGGCCATATCGCGCGCTGCATGGGCCTGCCGATCCGCAAGCTGATAGTTGCCACCAATGAAAACGATGTGCTGGACGAATTTTTCCGCACCGGCGTCTACCGTGTGCGTCCGGGCGACCGCGTGCACCAGACCAGCAGCCCGTCGATGGACATTTCGAAGGCGTCGAATTTCGAGCGTTTCATTTTCGACCTGATTGGCAGGGACGGCGCGGCAGTGCGGCGCTTGTGGCAGCAGGTCGATCGCGACGGCGTATTCGACCTTTCCGGCACGCCGCATTTCGCGCGCGTTGGCGCATTCGGATTCGTGTCGGGACGGAGCACCCATGCCGACCGCATAGCCACCATACGTCGCGTGTTCCGCGACAGCGGGCAGATCATCGATACGCACACCGCCGACGGCGTCAAGGTCGGGCTCGAGCAGCGCGAAGACGGCGTACCGCTGATCTGCCTCGAAACCGCGTTGCCGGTGAAGTTCGCCGCGGCGATAACCGAAGCGCTGGGCCGTGCACCCGCTGCACCCGTTGGAATGGAAAATCTTGAAAGTCTGTCTCAGCGCTTTACCGTGCTCGATGCCGACGCCGGCGTGGTCAAAGATTTCATCGAGCGCAACTGCGGCTAGCCGTCGAAACGCATCGACAGATCGATGGCTTTGATGTCCTTGGTCAGGCTGCCGATGGAAATGCGGTCGACGCCGGTCAAAGCAATCGCGCGCACATTCTCCAGCGTAATCCCGCCTGAAGCTTCGAGCTGTGCGCGCCCGGCCGTGCGCCTGACCGCTTCGCTCATCTGCGTCGTATTCATATTGTCGAGCAAGATCATTTTCGCGCCGGCGGCGAGCGCGGCCTCGAGCTGGTCGAAGGCTTCCACTTCGATCTGGATCCACACGCCAGGCGGTGCGGTTCGGGCGGCTTCAGCCAGCGCCGGGGCGATGCCGCCGGCCGCGGCAATATGATTCTCTTTGATCAGGATCCCGTCATAGAGCCCGGTGCGGTGATTGGTGCCGCCGCCGGTGCGCACCGCGTATTTCTGGGCGAGGCGCAAGCCCGGCAGCGTCTTGCGCGTATCGACGATTTGCGCGCGCGTGCCGGTCACGGCATCCACATAACGCCGCGTAACCGTCGCGACCGCCGACATCATCTGCACGAAATTCAAAGCCGTGCGCTCTCCCGTGAGCAGTGCGCGCGATGTTCCCCGCAGATGCACGAGGGTTTGTCCCGCGTTGGCACGGGTGCCTTCCGGCACCGACCATTCAATGTCGATAGCGGGATCGAGTTTGCGAAAACACGCATCGAACCATGGCGCACCGCAAACGATGGCGTCACTCCGCGTTATCACGCGCGCGATGGCGGGCAGGGTGGCGTCAATCAATTGCGCGGTGCGGTCGCCGCTGCCCACATCCTCGGCAAGCGCGGCGGCGACGTTG
>JBDSSV010000428.1:0-5924 GCA_039928535.1 Burkholderiales bacterium | reverse complement strand
AATCAATCCACGCCGCAATCAATGCGCCAAGCTGCGCCTGCGTCCCGGGCGCGGACTCGCGGTTGCCGCCGGGCGCCCACCCCCAGCCCACCAGCGTATCGTGCGCCATATGCTCGCGGATCGCCGCGAGCGTTTTGCCGCCGTTGCGCTGCGGGTCTTTGATCTGCGTGCAGATTTCGCCGAGCGATTTCGTCTGCCATGCCATCGACTTCGGCGCGACATGCCAGAGCGGGTGCCCGGGCACGCCCGACGGTTCATAGTTCGCGCTCTGGTGGCAGGCCGTGCAGCGCAGGCCGATCGCGCCCTTGTCGTCAGGGCCGCGCACCACCAGCGGGGAATGCGGATGAACGTCGTTGCCCTGCGTCGGCCGCTCGCCGACCGGGTGGCAATTCAGGCAACGCGGATGCTGAATAACGCGGCCCGCCTCGACGAACAGCGCGCGCGAGCGCTCGGCCTGGTTCGCGATCGACGAGAACGAGGCGGGAGTGCGTAAATCCGCCGCGCTGGCGAGCGACGCAGCCGCGCCCGCCACAACGATCATGATCGCGAGAATTCTTTCATGCATATGCCGCTCCCAATCAGGTGAAATATGCGCGCAGCGCAAGCTGAAGCTGCGCATCGAGCGGTCTACCTCCGAGAATGCCGCCCTGGGAGGGGAGGGTCTGTACGTTACCGCACTCTGTTTGGTGCCAGTCGCCGCCGCTCAAGCAAGGGGATCAACTGCTCAAAAATTTCCGCACGACGTCGACGAAGCCTTGGGGATTTTCCAGCGTGATGTGATGATCCGACGCTGGCACCTCGGCGCTCTGCACCTGCGGTGCGATGGCGCGGATCTCGGCCAGCACTTCGGGCCCGAACCGCTTGCTGTGCCCGCCTTTTATAACCAGCGCGGGCACCTTGATCTTCTCCCATAACGGCACGCCCGGGACCTGCTGGAAGTTCGTATATACCTTGCGGTCGGCCTTGAGCTGCCATCGCCCTTCGCTGTCCTGCCTGCCGCTATGCGTCGCCATGCGCTGGATGACTTCAGTTGCAGCGAGTTGCGATTCTGCAGGCTCAAGACGGAAGCGCGCGATGAGTTCGTCCTGTGTCGCGTAACTCTTCCCTGGCCGTGCGCTGAACTCCCGCATTTTCGTGACGCGGTCCATGGGCATCAGCATGGTGCTGTCGACAATGATGAGTTTGCTGACCCGGCCTGAATGCGTCGCGGCATACAGGAGCGATATCATGCCGCCCATCGAATGGCCGACCAGCACGACGTCATTGAGATCGAGCTTTTCCAGGAACGCGTTGATGTCCCCGGCGTGGGTTTCGAAAGAGTAAGAATTCGGGTCAGCCCACGCGCTGTCGCCGTGCCCACGCAAATCCGGCGCGAAAACATGATGATCAGGCGTCAATCCCGCCGCTACAAAGTCGAACCAATGCGCATGTGCCGCCCCGCCGTGGACGCATACCATCGGCGGGCATCCGGCAGTGCCGTAATCCAGGTAATGGAGCTTGATGCCGTTCGCTTCGACGAAGCGGCTCGTGCTGGGTGCAGCGAGAGTGCCTAACATGATGAAACGCGGAATTAAACGGGCCAGGCCCGGATATTCCATCCTGCCGGCAAATCCACCGCCTCGACCACGTCCACCCGCATCGGCAAATCGCTCTCGCTGAACGCTTCACGCAAAGCAAATACCTGCTGCAGCGCGAGCGGCGGTCCTTCAAGCGCCAGATCGAGATCCGAGTGCGGTTTGAGCCGCGCGCGATCCCCGGCGTCCCTCGCCACGCGCGACCCGAAGGCGTATGCCCGGTGATGCGGCGCGTGTGCGCGCAAGACCTGGCGCACGAATTCAAGATGCTCCGGCGCGAGCACCAGTTCAGATGTCTCGACCGACTGGATATTCATTGCGACGCTTTAGATAACTGTGCGTACAACGCTTTGGCGTCGAGCAGAAAACCGGGCAGCGCGCTGAACACGCGAACAGCCTTCGCGGGATCGTAAACGTGGCTCGTTATGTTGCGCAATTCGCGATAGTGAAACCATGGCGCCTCGGCGCCGAGCAATCCGCGTTCGACGCCGCGCCGGACCATGTCCCGATAGCCCAGCGCATCGATGTCGGCAGGCGAGTCCGACATTGCTTCGAGTTGCCGGCGCAGGAATTTTACACATAGTTCGTAGGTGTACTCGAAGCGCTGAATTGAGGCGTCGCGCACGAACTCATCGCCGGGCCGCGTTGCGGATGCTTCCAGTGCCGCAGACAGCGAGGAGACGGCCTTGGCTAACGAAGAGAAGTCGAGCATGGCAGTATCGTCATAACGAGCGCTGTCGTCGGCTGTACGGAATGCAGGAATTTTAAACCCTATTTTTCACCAAGGGTAAATGTATCAGATAGATGGGATGCACACCGTTATCAGGAGTAAGTCGACAGAAGTTATCCGCCTTAGAGTGCCTTAAGCCCGGTAGCACCCGACAACGCCCGAAGCTGTGAGCTTGTCGATGTCGGCTGCACCATAACCCAATTCACCCAGGATCTCGCGCGTGTGCTCGCCCAAGTGCGGGGCGTGCGTGAGACGATCGCCGGTCGCCGGCGGGTGCTGGCCGCAGATAGTCGCCATCGGCACGCGGCCGAGCGTGTCGTTCTCGACCCAGCGCACCGCATCGACCGCCTGCACCTGCGGGTCTTTGAAGAGGTCCGCGTACGTATTGACCTTGGCTTTCAGGATGTCGATGCCGGAGAGCAGCTCCACCCACTCATCGGTAATCCTCGTCTCGAAGATCGGCCGCAGTTCGGCCATCAATACATCGCGATGTTTTACGCGCGCGCGCGTGTCGGCATAGCGCGGATCGGCGAGCCATTCTTCCTTGCCGAGCAGTTTGGCGAGTCGCTTGAAATGTTCATCGCGCCGCGCATTGACGCTCATGTAGCCGTCACTGGTCTTGAAAGTGCCGACCGGCATGCCAATGGGTTCGGCAGCGCCACCCTGCAGATACGATTCCATCATCGCGCCTTCCTGAAGTGCGAGCGAGCACTCCAGCAGGCTGGTTTCGATGTGGGCGCCGCGGCCTTTCGTCGCTTTTTTGTAGAGCGCGGCCGCGACCGCTTGCGATGCGTAAAGGCCCGTCGAGAAATCGATCGCCAGCATTTCGATGCGCTGCGGGATTCCGGTGGGGCCGCGATTGATCGACATCATCCCCGTGTAGGCCTGCATGACCGAGTCCGTCGCCGGTTGATCGCAGCGAGGGCCCTTCGGACCGAACCCGGAGATGGATAGATAAATGATAGTCGGATTGGATTTCTTCACGCTCTCGTAGTCGAGCGCGAACTTGTCGATCTTGCCGACGCGATAGTTCTGGACAAACACATCGCATTCTTTGGCAAGCCGCTGGACGATCGCCACGCCCTGCCCGGTCTTGAGATCGACGGCAAGCGAGCGCTTGGCGCGATTGACGACGACGGAATGCGCGGTGTGGTCGCCCGTCGCGCGGCCGAGCTGCCGCCCCCAGCAGCCTGCACCGGGCGGCTCGACCTTGATGACATCGGCACCGTTACGCGCGAGATGCATGGCGCAATAAGGCCCCGCTATACCCTGCGACAAGTCCAGAACCTTGACGCCTTCGAAGGGAAGATCGTCCATGTGATTAAGGCCTATTCTTAAAATTAAAACCGGATTAACCGCCGATGAACGCCGATGAACGCCGATGAAACTCAAGATAAAGTAAAAGTTGAGCCACAGATAAACACAGGTACACACAGATGCAAGCAGAAACAACGAATGTAGGTGTATGCAGTCAAGAGCGAGTCCATGATTCTACGCCGGTGGATGCTCGTCATTCCCGTGCGGGCGGGAATCCAGTCCCGGCTCTATCTGTGGCTAGGCCTTTAGAATCATCTGCGTTCATCTGCGGCTAAGATTTGTTTTCTAAAGCGCTTCCAGTCGGCGACCAGCCATAAACTTTTTCGCAGGCGCCGCCCATCAGCATCGCCCGCTCGCTGTCGAGCAGGCGGTCGGTCAGGCGAAAGGCGTCGACGGCCTGCTCGTAGTTGACGAGCGAGAAGGTGCGGGTCCAGTCAGTGCCCCACAGGCAGCGCTCGATGCCCCAGGCATCGAACACGCGGGCAAGCGGGCCCCAGATGTCAGCGTACGGAAAGGGCTCGCGCGACATGGTGCAGACGCCGCTCACTTTGATCACCGCATTCGGGCGGCGAGCAAGCTCGAGCACTTTAGGCAGATCGGTCCAGACGTTGGCTGGCGCCGGTTTAGTGCGGGGCTGGTAGAACCCCAGGTGGTCGATGACAAAACGCGTCTGCGGATGACCGTCGATAAGCTTGGCCCCCATGTCCAGGTTGTTGCCGCACTGCAGATTAACGGGCATATCGTGACGGGCGGCAGCGCGCAGAATGCGATCGATGCCCGCTGTGTTGAGATCCGCCGCGCTCTGCAGCGCGAACATGACGCGGACAGCAACCGCCCCCGGCGTCTTTTTCCATTCGGCGAGAATTTCGTCCGTAGCCGGATCATTCGGGTCCATCGGCCTGACGATAGCGAAGCGTCCCGGATGGCCACGCTGCACGTCGATTGCATAGCTGGCGTCGAATTGATATAGCGAATTGGCCGAGACATTAATTGCGCCGTCCACACCGACCTTGTCCATGGCCGCTGCCATCTCGTCGCCAGTAACGTGATCAGGCCAGTCGTGGGGCGGCCTGTGCCAGGGCCGCTGCGGCGTGTTGGCGGCATAGGCGTGGACCTGCGAATCGATGATCGACATGGAGAAGGTCCTGTCCGAAATGGTTTCGCGATATTCCAACAGGTTGCGACCATCGTGTCCAGAACGCTTGCGCGGGGTGCAACAAAAAATAAGCGCGAAAGGATTTCCTCGACCGGAAAACGCGCTTAATTCTCAGTTCTTACCGTTGCAGCGTAAGACTTGCCTGCAACTCCTCCTCCGGCGAGCGCTGCCGGCTTGCCAGCATCTCGAGAATCGCGGCCAGCTTGTCTGCCTCTTCGTCCCACGACGTCGTGTGCGCCTTGCGTAATCCCGCTTCGCGCAAGGCCATTCTCTCAACGTCGTTGCCAAGCAGGCGGCAAACAGCTTCGGTGGCCTCGGCGATGCGTGGCCGGACCAGGCAGCAGCAGGCATCGGACAGCATCCATTCCGTGTTCGGCCCGCGATTGCTGACGACCGGCACGCCGCACGCCATCAACTCCAGCGGGGCCAGCGACAGATTCGTAAAAGACAGCACCAATGCCAGGTCGCAATCGCGATACAGTGCGCCGAGAAGATCCGGATGGACTACGCCGGCGGCCGTATAGGCAAAAGGAAGTTTATAGTCGTCGAGAATCGCGCCCGCGAGGACGATTTCGACATCCTTCATGCGCGCCTTCACTTGCTCCAGAATCAGGACCCCGATCTCAAATGCACGGCGTTCCGTAGCCGGGCGCGCATAAAAAAACAGTTTCTTGCGTTGCCGGGCATGACTTTTACCGTCGGGGAAATATACGCGGCGATCAAACGAGCAACCGACGCTGTACGCTTCCATGCCGTATTCCGAAATGAGCTTGGCACGCAGCCAATCGCCATCGGTGATGCCCACCAGCCCCAAACTGTAGCTATCCTCGGCAAACACATAGTCTGAGCCCCGCGGATGAAACCACGGCTCGAAATCCTGCACAAAATAACAGCGGCAACGGGTAGCCTGGTAGCGCGCCGCGAGGTAGGCGGTGTTCCATCCGGTCGCTATCGTGTAATACGCGGGCGGGACTGCGTCCATGCCCATATAAACTTTGGCGGCGATCGGCAGGAACGAAGTGCAGATTTTCCTTTTCACCTCGGCCGCGCTGCCGAACCATGGCTCGGAGTTGATGATGACGCGGCATTCGAAGCCGCGACGCTCGAGCAATTGCACGAACCTGAATATATTCAAGTGACCGCCGGC
>JBDSSV010000427.1:0-11667 GCA_039928535.1 Burkholderiales bacterium | reverse complement strand
GTTGTTGATCCTTCGTTTCTCGGGGGAGCACGGCGGGAATTCGCGAAAACATCCGTGCGCGCTTGCCGGTGATGGCATACCACCGGTGGTGGCATACGACCGGGCCGCGCCAGAATGTAACACAACGGTCATAAGCGTCCGCCTGTGATTTGAACATATTTGCGGTGTACCGGCCGTTGCAGCGTCGACCGCGAACGATGCCATAATCGCTGCGTTCGGATCTGGAAAAGCATGCACTCACGCAGCTTCAGCGGACTATTGATCCCCGCATGAAAATCAGAAACACCAAACGCTGGGCGCCCGCGGGCGCGCGCCCTTATGCGATGGCAGCGGTGGCGCTGGCTGCCGCGTTCATCGTGCGCCTCGCGTTCCACCCGGTTCTGGAAGACTACCTGCCGTTTTTGACTTTCACCATTGCCGCTTTGCTGGTGGAGTTCTACTGCGGCCTCCTGCCGGCACTCCTCACCATGACCTGCGGCTTCCTGATAGGCACGTACTTTTTCGTGCCGCCGTATGGCGTGTTCCTGATGCCCGAGCCATGGGATCTCGTCTACACGGTAGGCTATTTCGCGGTGGTACTGCTGGGCGTTGTTCTGATCGAATCATTGCAAAGATCGCGCTATGAGGCGCGACTGCTGCGAGAAGTGGCGCAATCGAGACTGGGAATGCTCGAGCGCAGTCATGCCGGGCGCCTGTTCGCGGAGGAAGCCGCGCGGCGCAGCGAAAAGCAATACCGGGCACTCGCTTCGGGCATGCCGCGAATAGGGTACATGCGCCGGCTCGACGGCAATTTCGAATACGTTAACGATGAATTTTATGAACTTACCGGCCGCGCTCCCGGCTCGCTGGAGGGAAGCGACTGGTTGAAGGTCATTCATCCCGATGACGCCCCGGGCGTGCAATCGTCGTGGCGTCAGATTGCCGCGGCAGGGGCGCAACGCGAGTCCGGATTCCGCCTGCGCATGACCGACGGATCTTACCGCCATTTTACGGGCACGCTCTCCTGCAGCGAGGACAAACGCGGCAAGATCATCAAATGGACGGGCAGCGCCAGCGATGCCGGCGCGGACGACTTAACAAGCGGCTCGCACGCGAAGATTAAGCCGGCATGACCTCACGTACTGCCGTGAGTTGATGCGCGCTACCCGTAAGCAACTAGTTTCATCAGTAGCGCCAGCATCCGGTGGATGAGCGGATTGCGGTGCCTGAAATAGATGTATGCCGGAATCAGCCTGCTGCCCAGGCGCTGCTTGAAATCGTATGAACTGGCCCCGGTCTGATAAACCGTATAACCGTCCCGCACGCAGATGTCGACGTGGTTCAGCATCATGACGAAATAAAGCCCGTATTTGGGCGCGCGCGCGTAATCCATGCCCAAATACTTGCCGAGCATGAAACGGTCTTTGCAGATGAGCAGTGAAAACCCTATCAGGACATCGTTTTCCCAGTAAAGAACGTACTTGCTGATTGCGGCGACATTCGCGAAGAATTGCGGCGTCAGTTTTTCAAGCTGCATTTCGGCACGCGCATGCGTCTGCAGGTACAGCTCATGGATGCGTGCCGCGTGCTCGCGAGGATACGCGCCGCACTCTTCAATCCTGAGCGACTGCGCTCGCCGCAGTCGCTGCCGGAACTCGCGGCGCACGGAGCCGCGCAGGCCGGCATAAAAATCCCCCGCTACGTCGAGGCGCGCAACCGGCAGGTTGGGCTGCATCGAGAACCCGTCGAGGGGAAGACCGGCAGCGAAATCCTTATAGGATACGACCGCCGCGAGCTTGAACAGCTCGGCATTGACTACGCGCAATACTTCCGCCGAGATTTCACCATCTATCCTGCCGAAATCCGCGCTCGGGTGGCCGGCGCACGCGATTTTAAACCGCAGCCAGCCGAGCATCCGTTTAAGCGGTCCGTCGGGAAGCGTCGTATTGACGCAATAGCGCATCACGAAATAAGGCACGACCGCGACCCGCCTGCCGTTACGAATGACGACAAGATAACCGAGCTGGAAATCTTCGATGCCCGCGTCGTTGAATGCCTTGTAGTAGAGATAACCTTCCACCTCGTCCGCGAGAAAATCCGGCGGTGGAGTCGCGAGATGCTCAACTGTCAACATTTAATCGCGGGATCGCATTTGCCGGGGACTTCGGCGCGCGTCTGAAATCGACTGCCCCCCAATCACGCACTCCTCGAGGTTGATCTGCGCCAGGTTGCGCGAACGCAACGGAGGCGGCATATCGATTGTTTCGTGCAAGTCATGTTATTGAGTTGATTGCGTTCGTCGGCCGTCAGGCGACGCTGCTCCCTGCGAAATACGGGTGACATAAGCACTCTCCTGCCGGCGCTGCGGCAATCCAAAATCAAGAATCTACATTTCCGCGTCCGCGTCTGCGCGATGCTCGCGCGCAAACAGCGGGAACAGCATTGGCAACAACAATAGTGTGAACAACGTAGCGGATATGATGCCACCGACAATCACCACCGCGAATGGACGCTGCGTCTCGGAACCGATGCCGTGCGACAACGCGGCCGGCAGCAACCCCAACCCTGCCATTAACGCGGTCATGATTATGGGTCGCAATCTCGACACTGCGCCGTCGAGAACTGCGATCTCGACGCTTTTGCCGTTACGCATGATTTCGCTGAACTGCTCCACCATGATGACGCCGTTCTGCACCGAGATGCCCGCCACCGCAATAAAGCCGACCGCGGCCGACACCGACAGGTGCAGGCCGGCGATCGCCAGCCCCGCGAGGCCGCCGATCAGCGTGAACGGCACCATCATCAGCACCAGCAGGGCCTGCTTCACCGAGCCGAACGCCCAGAAGAGCAGCACGAAAATCATGAACACCGAGACGGGAATGATGATCTTGAGGCGCGCGATGGCGCGCTGCTGGTTCTCGAATTGCCCGCCCCACGTCATGTAGTAGCCGGGCGGCAGCTTGACCCTGGCGTTGACTCTTGTCATCGCCTCGGCGACGAAGCTGCCTTGATCGCGCCCTAGCAGGTTCGCCTTCACCGCCACGTTGCGACCGCCGGCTTCGCGCGACACGCGGCCGGCGCCCTGCTTCACGGCGACATCCGCGATGGAACCGAGCGGCACCGTCGTGCCCGCGCCGCCCGGCAGCACGATCGGCAGGTCCGCGACGTCATCGACCGCGTCTCTGAACTCTTCGTCTATGCGTATGGTGACATCGAAACGACGGCCGCCGTCGTAGAACGTATTGACGGTGCTCGACGCGAATGCGACCTGAATCGTGTTGTTGACGTCGCTGATGTTAATGCCGTAGCGCGCCATGCGCGTGCGGTCGAGCGTGACTGTCAATTCGGTCTGGCCGCCGATCTTGAACGCGCCGACGTCCGCCGCGCCGCGTATCGACGTCAGCACGCTCACGACCTGCTCGCTCTTGTCTTCGAGTATCTGCAGGTCGGGGCCGAAGATCTTGACCACGATCTCGCCTTTGGCGCCCGACAGCGCCTCGTTCAGGTTGTCTTCGATCACCTGCGAGAAATTCGTCGGCACCCCGGGCATGGCGTGAATTTTCCGCGTCATGTCGGCGACCATCGCGTCTTTGCTGTCAAAGCGCCACGTCTCCCGTGGCTTGAGGTCCGCCATGATTTCGAGATTGTTCGGCGCCTTGGGGTCCGTGCCGTCGTCGGGGCGCCCGACCTGCGTTGTGACGTTATTGACCTCCGGGTAGCTCCGCAGCATACGGCGCACTTCGCGCTCGACTTCCTTGGTGCGCTCGATTGCGGTGGACGGCGGCAGCGTGATCGTGAGCCATATGTTCCCCTCATCGAGCTTGGGCAGGAATTCGCTGCCGAGTCCGGGCGCAAGCAGCAGCGTAATGGCGAGCAGCGCAAGCGACATCGAGACGTCTATTTTTCGACGCTGCTCGACGGCGACCAGCAGCGCGCGATAACGCTCCTGCAGACGGTGCATCCACGCGCTGTGCTTTTCCGCCAAGTCGCCTTTTTGCATCGCGTAGCTCAACAGCGCCGGCACCAACGTCAGCGTCAGCAGAATCGCGCCAAGCAATGCGAACGACAGCGTATACGCCATCGGTGAGAAAATCTTTCCCTCCACGCGCTGAAACGTGAAGATCGGCATGAACGCGAGGATAATGATCGCCTTCGAGAACATGATTGGGCGTCCCAGTTCCACCGCGGTATTTTTCAGCGTGTGCAGGCGCCAGCCGTAGCCGCTATGGATAGGGTTGTGCTCTGCCGCGCCCGCCGCTAGCTTCACCATCAGCGCTTCGACCAGCACCACCGCGCTGTCGATGATTATGCCGAAGTCGACCGACCCCAGCGATATCAGGTTGGCGCCGACGCCTTTTGCGTCCATCAGGACAAACGCAAATAGCAGCGACAGCGGAATTACCGTCGCGACCGCCAGCGCCGCGTACCAGTTGCGCAGGAACAGCATCAGGATCGCCACCACCAGAACGGCGCCGATGCCGAGGTTCTCCGTCACCGTGTGTACGGTGTGTTTCACGAGTTCGGTACGGTCGTAGTAGGGCACGATGCTGACGCCGGGCGGCAGGCGCGCGCTGACTTTAGCAATCTCGACCTTAAGGTCTTCGACCACTTTGGTGGCGTTCTGGCCCTTGGTCATCTGCACGATGGCCTGCACGACGTCGTCGCGCTCGTTGAAGGCGACGATGCCCGAGCGCGGGCGCCCGCCGATTTCCACGCGCGCAAGGTCGCCGACCTGGATCGGCCGGCCGTTGCGCGAAGCGACTACCACGCGGCTGATGTCGCCTATGCTTGAGAACAAGCCGATGCCGCGTATGACCAGCGCCTCGTCGCCGCGCTTGAGCAGGCCGCCGCCGGTATTGGCGCTGTTGTTGGTAAGCGCCTGCGCCAGCTGGTCGATCGTGATCGCATACTTGCGCAGCAGGAAAGGATTGACCTTGACCTGATATTCCTTGACCGAGCCGCCGAAACTCACGATGTCGGCCACGCCGGGCGTGCGCCGCAATGCCGGCTTGAGCGTCCAGTCCTGCAGCGCACGCACTTCGGTCAGCGGCATGCCGGCCGGCGCATTGATGACGTAGCGGTAGATTTCGCCGACGGCATTTGACAGCGGCGCGAGCGACGCCTGGACGCCCGGCGGCAAATTTACGTTCTGCAGCTTCTCGAGCACTTGCTGGCGCGCGAAATAGTCGTCGGTACGATCGCCAAAAGTCAGCGTGATGACCGACAGGCCGGTGATGGAGACCGAGCGCAGCTGCGTCATGCGCGGCACGCCGCTCATCTCGAGCTCTATCGGCAACGTCACCGAACGCTCGACTTCCTCCGGCGCCTGGCCCGGCACCTGCGTGATGATCTGGACCTGCACGTCCTGCACGTCGGGAAACGCTTCGACCGGCAGATTGCGCCATGCATACCAGCCGGAGATGGCGAGCGCCAGGGACAGCGCCAGCATGAATACGCGCTGGTGCAGCGCGAACGTGATGAGGCGGTCGAGCATCGCGGGCGCCGCGCCTAGTCGACGCCGGCCAGCTCGGAATTAAGCAGCAGTGCGCCAGCCGTGACTACGCGTTCGCCGCCGGCGAGGCCCTGTTTCACATAGCTCTCGCTGCGCCCCTGCAGTCCCAGCGTCACGCGCCGCCGCTCGAACACGCCGGGCTCCTTCTCCACGAACACGAAGCTGTAGAGGCCGACCGTCAGCAGCGCCGAATTCGGAATGCGCGGCAGCTTGACCTGCTCGTCGTTGATCGGCGTCGCGCGCGCGTACATCTCGGGCTTGAGCAGGCGGTTCGGATTGTTGACGATGCAGCGCACCGGCACGCGCCGTGTCGCGGGATCGAGCACCTCGCCTATCGAGGCGACCTGCCCGACGAAATCGCGGCCCGGATACGCATCGACATCGATGGTGACCTTTTGCCCGATGGCGATCTTGCCCAAATAGCGCTCCGGCAGATCGATCATGACCCAGAGATGGGCGGGGTCCGTGATGATGAACAGCGGATTCGGCGCGTCGGGCCTGACCTCCGCGCCGGGATTGAGATTACGCTCCGCGACGACGCCGGCCATCGGCGCGCGCAGCGCAAAGCCGTCGCTGCCGCCCGCGCGCGCCGCCGGATTGAGGTTGCGCAGACGCATGCGCGCGCGGTTGTTTTCGGCTTCGGACTGGCGCAGTTCGCTCTCCGCGCTCTCGAAATCCTTGCGCGCGATGACTTCCGCCTGGAACAACTCGCCCACCCGCGCGTAGGCCTTACGCTTGAACTGGAGGTCGGCGCCCGTTTTGGCGACATCGGCCGCCGCGCTCGAAAAATCCGGCGCATCCAGCGCAACGAGGACCTGTCCGGCCGTCACGCGGTCGCCAGGTTGCGCCAGTATGCGCGTCACGCGACCGGCAATCGGGGAGCTGATGCGTGCCGTGTAGTTCTCGTCGTATGTGATGCGTGCGTTCAACGGATCGAGCAGCGGCTCCGGCAGCTCGAGCACCGCTTCGACTTTGATGAAGCTGAGCTGGGGCGAATCCTTCGCGAAGCGCAGTTCTCCCGCATTGAGTTGCGCCGGTTCGGCAACCACCGATTTCGGCGCGCTGCTGCGCCCCATGTATTGCGCGACCAGCCATACGGCCGCGGCCAGCGCCAGCATAGCGGCCATCACCACAAAAAGAAGGCGGCGGCTTTTCACCGTGCGCTCGAACTGTTGGACTGCGTGCAACGAACCATCGCCGGCTGCCATAGGACACTAACAGCGACCAGCATAAGCAACGCAGCTTACTCTACACTTACGAGGATGAAATGCCGCTGGCGGCTTGCCGCGAATAGAATTCGACCAGCTGCTTTTTCTGACGACGCAAGACCCGGGGGCGCATGGAACCGGCTGACGACTAAGCCGTCTGCATAGGATCTTCCGGCGGCAGCGGACGCTTATCCGCGCGCTCGAACAGCACGTAGAGCGTCGGTAACACGATCAGTGTCAGCAGCGTAGCCGTGATCAGGCCGCCGATCACGACGATTGCGAGAGGTTTTTGCGTCTCTGAACCGATTTCATGCGACAACGCCATCGGCAACAAGCCGAACATGGCGAGCATTGCGGTCATCAATACCGTCCGCAGCCTGACAAGCGAGCCCTCGATGACAGCTTCGACTGGCGTTGCGCCGGCGCGTTTCAGTTGATTGAAATAGGTCACCATCACGACGCCATTCAATACCGACTGGCCAAACAATGCGATGAAGCCGATGGCCGCCGATACCGACAACGGAATACCGGTAAACAGCAGCGCAAAGATACCGCCGATCATTGCAAACGGGATGTTGAGTATGATCAGGAGCGCGCTCTTGAACGACTGGAACGCGTCGAACAGCAAAATGAAAATCAGCAGCACCGACAGCGGCACGACCACCGCAAGCCGCGCCATCGCGCGCTCCTGGTTCTCGAATTCGCCCGACCACGCCATGTAGTAGCCCGCGGGCAGCTTTATCGACTTCTTGACGCGCTCCTGCATGTCGGCAACCACGCTGCCCATGTCGCGATCACGGATGAACACGCCGATCGCGATCACGCGCCCGCCGTTTTCGCGGCTGATGTTCATGCTGCCGCCGATCGAGCGGAACTTCGCGACCTGCGATAGCGGCAGGTAAACGCCATTGGGCGTCGTCACCAGTATGTTCGGCAGCTCGTCGAGCGCGCGCTGCCCTTCCTTCAGCCGCACGACGATGCCGAAACGTTTCTCGCCTTCCCACACACTGGTGGCGACCTTGCCGCCCAGAACAGTTTCGATGACGTCCTCGATATCGGCCACGTTGAGGCCATAGCGCGCGGCAACTGCGCGGTCGATTTCGATCAGCGTCTGCGGCAGCTCGCCCTGGCGGTCTATCATCGCGCGCGAAACGCCGCGCACTTCCGAAATCGCGCTTAGAACATTGGCGGCGGTGGCGCGCAGCACGTCGAGGTCGTCGCCGAACACTTTGACCACGATCTGGCCGTCGATCTGCGAAATGCTCTCGAGAATGTTGTCGCGGATCGGCTGCGAAAAACTCGCCTGGATGCCGGGGATTTTCGACAGCTCCTGGTCCATCTCGGTCATCACGTCGCGCTTGGTCATCTTGCGCGCCCACTCCGACTCCGGTTTGAGGTCGACCAGTATTTCCGCCATGCTGATCAGCTTGGGGTCGGTACCGTCTTCGGGACGGCCAGCCTTGAAGACGACCGTTTTGACTTCCGGAATTTTCTTGAGCACGTCCTGCATGCGGCCCATCTCGACCGCGGCCTCGGTCACCGACACGCTCGGATGCAGCGGCACGTTGAGCCAGATCGATCCTTCATTGAGCTCCGGCAGGAATTCGGTGCCGAGCTGCGGCGACACCGCAAGACTCGCCGCCAGCGCGGCCCCGGCGGCGACCAGCACCACGCGCTTATGCCCGAGCGCCCAGCGCAGCGCGGGCTCGTAGACCTTTTTGCAGCGCTCGACGACCGCGTTGTCGTGATGAGGTAGCTTCTTGCGCAACAATGCGTAACACAGCAGCGGCACCAGCGTCAGCGAAAAAATCAGCGAGGCGACAAGCGCCGAAGTGACCGAATACGCCATCGGCGCGAAAATGCGCCCTTCGTGCCGTTGCAGCGTGAAAATCGGTATGTGCGCGGCAATGATGATCAGCATCGAGAACAGCGTCGGCCGTCCGACCTCGACCGCCGCTTCGAGTATGACCTGCAGGCGGTGACTATCCTCGCGCGTGTCGACCTTGTCGTCGTGGAATTCCTTCGCTTCCGACAGTTTTCTGAATACGTTTTCGACCACGATCACCGCGCCGTCGACGATGATGCCGAAGTCCATCGCGCCCAGCGACAGCAGGTTCGCCGGAATGCCGATCCAGGTCAGGCCGAGGAAAGTGCCGAGCAGCGACAGCGGGATGATGAGCGCGACGATGGCGGCAGCGCGCAGATTGCCGAGGAACAGCAGCAGCACCAGCGTGACCAGCATCGCGCCTTCGACGAGATTGGTGAACACCGTCTTCAAAGTCTTGCCGATGAGCCACGTGCGGTCGTAGTAAGGCGCGACTTCGACGCCTTTCGGCAACACGGTGGAATTCAGGTGCTCGACTTTCAGCTTGACCGCGTTCAGCACCGTCGACGGGTTCTCGCCTTTGCGCATCAGCACGACGCCGGTCACCACGTCGTCCTCGTCGTCCTGCCCGATAACCCCCTGGCGCGGCACGGAGCCGGTGCTGAGGGACGCGATGTCCTTGACCAGCACTGGCACGCCATTGCGCTCGGCCACCATAACGTTAAGCACTTCGTCGGCCTGGCGCAGGAGGCCGATGCCGCGGATCAGGAACTGCTGATGGCCCTGCTCCACATAGCCGCCGCCCGCGTTCGAGTTCGCGCGCTGAAGCGATGTGAACAACTGCTGCAGCGTGATCTTGTAATACTTCATTTTCGCGAGGTCGGGATTGACCTCGTACTGCTTGATATAGCCGCCGAAGCTGACGATATCCGCGACGCCGGGTATCAGGCGCAACTGGCGGCTGACGGTCCAGTCCTGGATCGTGCGCAGGTCGCGCGAATTGAGATGGTCGGCCTTGACGCGATAGCGGTAGATCTCGCCAATCGGCGTCGACAGCGGCGCCAATTGCGGCTGCACGCCATCCGGCAGCTCGACTTCCCGCAGGCGCTCGACGACCTGCTGGCGCGCGAAATAGGCGTTGGCATCGTCGTTGAACGTGATGATGATGAACGACAGGCCGAACTGCGTATGCGAAAACATGCGCACCGAATTCGGCAGGCCCGCCAGCACGACTTCGAGCGGCAACGTGACTTGCTTCTCGACTTCTTCGGCCGCGCGTCCCGGAAACAACGTGATCACGGTGACCTGGGTATCCGTCACGTCGGGGAAGGCCTCGACCGGCAGCTGCTTGAATGCAATGATGCCGCCGCCGATGAACAACACCGTGCCGATGATGATGAACAGCGGCTGCCTGAGCGCGAACTCGACGATTGTTTTTATCATGGCTGCCGCAGGGTCCGTCGAGCGCGTGCTATTTCACGACCCGCCGCGGCTGCAGCATCTGCTGCAGCAGCAACGCGCCGTCGGTCACGACTTTCTGCCCGGACGTGAGCCCGGCGGTGATCGCAATGTTGCCTTCGTAGACGTCGCCCGTTTCGACCTTCTGCCGCGTATAGCCACCTTTGCTGTCGTCGACGAACACGTAATTGCTGCCGGTCTGGAAGAAAACGGCGCGCGCGGGTATCTGCAACGTTTTCGCGGCGTCATCGCTGATGGTGGCGGTCACGAACATTTCGCCTTTCAGCCGCCGCTTCGAATTGTCGAGCGTCGCGCGCACTTTGATCGTGCGCGTCGCCGGGTCCAGAAAATCGGCGACGGCGGCAACCCGGGCGTCGAAAACTTCATCGGGATAAGCGGGCACGCGGATCTTGACCGTTTTGCCCGCCTTAAGGTGCGGCAGGTCTTTTTCCGACGCATCGAGCAGCACCCACAGGTACGCCGGATCGGTAATCACGAACTGCGCCGGCGCGCCGGCGCCCATCTGATCGGGGCGCAATTCCTGGCCCGGGTTGATATTTTTCTCGACCACCACGCCGGACAGCGGGCTCTTCAGCGCGTAGCTCTGGTCGACCTGTGCGCCGCCACCATAGAGTTTCAGCCTGACATTCGTGCGCTTCATTTCAGATTCGGCGCGCGCGTGCTCTGCTTCCACGGTATTCAGATCTTTCGCCGGTGCGACGCCGTGCTGATGCAATTCCCTGACGCGCGCGAGATTCTGCTCGGCCAGCGCGTATTCGCCCTGCGCGCGGCGCGCGTCCGCCTGCGCCTGCCCCAGATCGGGCGAGGCGATGACGGCGAGCGTTTGTCCGTGCTGCACGCGGTCACCGGGTTGCACGAGGATGCGTTCGACGCGGCCTGCCAACGGCGTAAAAATGCGCACGGTCTTGTCTTCGTTCCAGACCAGCCGGCCGTTCAACGACGATGACGCTGTCGGTCGTGCGCTCGCTTCCTCCGACACGAGCGACGACAGTTGCGGGCTGCCCGGCGCAAATACGATGGTCTCGCCGTCCACCTTGGGTTGCGGCGGCGCCTGACTCTTGTCGGCCTTGTCGCAGCCCGCAATCAGTCCTGCCGCCAGCACTGCCGCAAAAATACTGAAACGCATGAATCTCCCAACCCGGATGTTATCGTTCGCTTCGGGAGCAGGCTGTGGTCCGCTCTTATTATTTGTCATTGCCGCTTATTTTGCCGTCGATTTCCACAGCGGCCACCGCGGCGCGCCACACGGCCAGCGATTTCGCGTAATCCGCGAGCGTGTTCGAGAGTTCAAGGCGTGTCGCATATAGCTGGCGCCGCGCGTCGAGCAGGTCGAGCACGCCGATCGCGCCCTTGCTATAGGCAAACTCGGCGCCTTCGGCGGCGCGTTGCGCTTCGGCGGACAGCGTCTCGCGAAAGCGCTGCACGCGCTCGGTCGCGGCGTCCAGATCGGCGCGGCTCTTGGCGATTTCCCCCAGCGCCAGCGCGCGCACGCGCTCCAGATTGTCGCGCGCCGATTGCAGCTCGACTTCCGCGCGCCGGATCTCGCCTTCAAAATAATAACCGGTGAACAGGGGAATGCTCACGCCGACGCCGAATGTGTTGTTGCTGAAGTCGCCGGGGAAATGCTGGAATTGCGCCGAGCCGGTGACGTCGCGCGTGCGCAA
>JBDSSV010000426.1:0-3941 GCA_039928535.1 Burkholderiales bacterium | reverse complement strand
TTTCGCCGATGTGCCAGTACTCGTCAGCTGAAGGTGGCCCGACCGACTGGCATCTCGTGCACCTGGGCAAGTTCGCGCTCGGCGGCGCGGGCATTGTGTTCTGCGAGGAAACCGCGGTCGAAGAGCGTGCGCGCAAGACTTACGGCTGCGCCGGCATCTATAACGACCGCTGCGTGCCCATGTACCACCGCATCAACGATTTTCTGCGCAACAACGGTGCTATCCCCGCCATCCAGCTCGGCCACGCGGGGCGCAAAGCCTCGTGCGGGCCGCCATGGACGAATTTCAAGCCGCTGACGGACGAAGACGCGCGCCATGGCATGCAGCCGTGGCGCGGCGTGTCGCCGAGCGCAATTCCGCAGCGCGCGGATGCGCCGGCGCCGCTCGAGTTGGCGATCGACGAGATCAAGAACGTGCTCGCCGCGTGGCGCGAGGCGGCACAACGCAGTCTCGCCGCCGGCTACGACATCTGTGAAATCCACGGCGCGCATGGCTACCTGATACACCAGTTTTTGTCGCCGCTGGCGAACAAGCGCAATGATGCGTACGGCGGCGATCTCAATGGCCGCATGCGCTTCGCGCTCGAGGTCGCGGAAACAGTACGCGCGGTATGGCCGCAGGACCGTCCGCTGTTTTTCCGTGTCTCGGCGGTCGATGGCGACGGTGGCGCTTGGAACATGGACGACACCGTGGCGCTCGCACGCGAGTTGAAAGCGCGCGGCATCGACGTCGTTACGTGCTCGTCCGGCGGCATCAGCGGCCCGCTCAACATGGCAATCGTGCCGCGCACGCCCGGCTATCAGGTGCCGTACGCGGAGCGCGTAAGACGCGAAGCAGGATTGATGACTTGCGCGGTCGGCCTGATCACAGGTGCCGCGCAGGCCGAAGACATTCTGCAGCAAGGGCGCGCCGACCTCATCGCGCTCGCGCGCGAACTCATGTACAACCCCAACTGGCCGGTGCACGCCGCGAAGGAGCTGGGCTACGCGGACTATCTGGATCTGCTGCCGCCCGCCTATTCCTGGTGGCTCAAGCGGCGCGAGCAAATACGCGCGCTGACGCCGCCAGCGGCTGAAACTTTTATCAAAAAAACAGGATGAACATGCAGGACAGGAAATCATTCACGGTAAATTCGATCGGCGCCGTCAACTGCCCCGTGACGGAAATGTCGCAGGGCGGCTGGGCGAAAATCGAGTCGGAGATCCACGTCGATCCGCAACTGGCCAGCGGCCTACAGGAGCTCGCGGGCTTCTCGCACATCCTGGTCCTGTTCTTTCTCGACCGTGCGCAGGGTTTCGATCCCGCCAAGCAGCTCATGCGCAAGCCGCGCGGCCGCGAGGACATGCAGGCCGTCGGCGTATTCGCGCAGCGCACCAAATACCGACCCAATCCCATCGGCATTACCGCGGTGCAGCTGCTGGGCATCGAGGGCAATGTCGTCAAAGTGCGCGGACTCGACGCGCTCGACGGCACGCCGGTGCTCGACATCAAGCCGTACATGCCGCCGTTCGATCGCATGGAGAACGTGCGGATGCCGCCGTGGGTCGAGCACTTCATGGACGGCTACTTCTAAGAACCGAAACAAAGAGGATGTTGTGAGCAAACCAAAAAAAACAGCCGCACGCGAGCGCATGCGCATCGCCGTCGACATCGGCGGCACTTTCACCGACGGGCTTGCCGTCATTGCGCCGGGCAACCGGATCTGGGTCGGCAAGACGCTGACGACGCCCGACGATCCCGGTGAGGCAGTGACCACCGTCATGGCGGACCTGTTGCGGCAGATCGTCGCCGCGCGCGGCGAGGCGACGCGTGATGTGACCGATGTCGTGCACGGCACTACCCTCGTTACCAACACGCTGATCGAGCGCAAAGGTGCGCGCACCGGACTCGTTGTCACCAAGGGCACGCGGGACGTGCTGACGATCGCGCGCGAGATACGCTACGACCTCTACGATCTGAATCTCGAAATCCCGCAGCCGCTGGTGCCGGCAGACAGGCGCGTCGAAGCGGACGAGCGGCTCGACGTGAGCGGTGCGATCGTCAAGCCGCTGGCCGCGGATGAATTGAATCGCTTGCTTGACGACTTGGGCGCGCTCGACATTGAAGCCGTCGCGGTGTGCCTGCTGCATGCGTACGTGAACGATGCGCATGAAAAGCAGATCGCGGCGGCTGTTAAAAAGCGGTTTCCGAAACTCACGATTTCGATATCGTCGGGCATCGCGCGCGAGATACGCGAGTACGAGCGCATGTCGACGACCGTCGCCAATGCGTACGTGCAGCCGCTGGTCACCGAGTACCTGAATCGGCTCGATCAGCGCGTGCACGATCTGGCGCCGGGCGCGCCACTCAAGATCATGGTATCCAGCGGCGGGTTCACGTCGGGCAAAGCCGCGGCCGAAACGCCTATCTTGCTGCTCGAATCCGGTCCCGCCGGCGGCGTGCTGTCGGCGCTCAATACCGCGCGCAACAACGGCATCTCCGAAATCCTGGCATTCGACATGGGCGGCACGACGGCGAAAGCCTGTGTCGCGGTCGGCGGTGAGCCTCTGATCGCGCATAGTTTCGAATGTGCGCGCGTATCGCGCTTCAAGCGCGGCTCGGGGCTGCCTATATTGATACCGAGCATAGATTTGATAGAGATCGGCGCCGGCGGCGGGTCCATCGCGCACGTCAACGATCTTGGCTTGCTCAATGTCGGGCCCGAGTCATCGGGCGCGGTGCCGGGACCGGCTTGCTACGGGCTGGGCGGCGAAGGCGCGACCGTGACGGATGCCGATCTGGCGCTCGGCTACCTGAATCCCGACAATTTTCTCGCCGGCGAGATGAAGCTGCGCACCGATCTCGCGCAGGCGGCGCTGCAAAAGCTGGCGACCCAATTGAAACTCACCACCACCGAGGTGGCATGGGGCATCTGTAATATCGTGAATGAAAACATGGCCGCCGCGGCGCGCATTCATATCGCCGAGAAAGGCCACGACCCGCGCAGCTTTGCAATGGTCGCGACCGGCGGCGCCGGTCCTGTGCACGTGGTGGAGGTCGCGCGCAAGCTGCAGATCCCGCGCGTGCTGGCGACCATCGCCGCGGGCGCCGGGTCCTGTCTGGGATTGCTGGCAGCGCCCGCGCGCGTCGACCGCTCGTGGTCGAACCCGACGCTGGTCGCCGCGATCGACTGGAAAAAAGTTTCTGCTGCATACGCGGAGCTGCGCGCCGACGCGGAAGACGAGCTGGATTCTGCCGGCGCGCGCGATGCCAATCTCAAATGGTATCTAGGCGCCGAGATGCGTTACGCCGGACAGGGACACAATGTTTCAGTCACGCTGCCGTGGCGCACGGTGAATGCCGCGATGGCGCCGGCGCTCATCCGTGAATTCGAGCGCAGCTACCGGCAGTTTTACGGCCATCTCGTGCCGGGCGCGGCGCCGCAGGTAATTACGTGGCGGCTGACCGGGCGCTCTCTCGTCAAGAGCCATCAGTTCGCGTGGGGCGACACGCGGGTCGGCACGCGCGCGGTCATGCGCGGCAAGCGCTCGATCTACCTGCCGCTCAAGCGGAAATTCCAACCGGTGCCGGTCTACGACCGTTACTCGCTGAAACCCGGCAGCCGGCTCGCCGGTCCCGTGATACTCGAAGAACGCGAGTCGACGCTGGTGGTGCCGGTCGCGGCGGACGTGAAGATACTCGCCGACTACACGGTCGCGGTGACGATCAAGGAGTTCACATGAAAAAGCAGAAACTCGATCCCGTCACGCTGGAAATCCAGTGGAAGCGTCTCGTCAGCATGGTCGACGAGGCGTCGGCCGCGTTCGTGCGCACCTCGTTCTCGGTGCTGGTGCGCGAGGCCAACGATTTCGCCGTCGTGTTGACCGACGCCGAAGGTCATTCGATCGCGCAGTCGGTGCTGTCGATCCCGTCGTTCATCGGTACGCTGCCGGCGACGGTGA
>JBDSSV010000425.1:0-9578 GCA_039928535.1 Burkholderiales bacterium | reverse complement strand
CCTTAAATTATCCCATAACTTGCGCGCGCATGACCAGATGCGCTCAAGCAGCGGTCTGCGGCTCGCGCTCGTCGAGTCCCCGCCACAAGATCAGCATGCCGATGAATGCAAATAGCGACGCCCCGCCAAATGTCGGCACGGCGCCGAAATGCTCCCACGCGTAGCCCGCATACAATCCGCCGAGCGTGCCGCCGAGGCCGAATGAGAGGCTCGTATAAATCGCCTGGCCGCGCGCCTGATGGCGCCCGCGAAAAAAGCGGTGCACGTAGCCCAGCGCCGCGGCATGAAACGAGCCGAAGCTTGCTGCATGCAGCGTCTGCGCGATCACCAACAGCACGAGATTGTCCGCGCACGCGGCGATGAGCGCGAAGCGAATTGCCGTTAGCGCGAAACTGGCGATCAGCACCTGGCGCAGCGTGTAGGCGCGAAACAAATGGGCCATCCAGAAGAAAATCGCGATCTCACAAATCACGCCTATCGACCACAGCCAGCCGACGGCGCTTTTGGTAAAGCCGAAACCGACCAGATGAATCGAATAAAACGTGTAATACGGCCCGTGTGCGACCGCCATCAGCGCGCACGCGGCAATGAGAGCAACCACCTGCGGCTGGCGGATGACGTGCGCTATCGGCGTGTGGCGCTGCGCGTGTTCGCCTTGCGGCGCTTCGGGCACGACGATGAGCAGCGCGACGACCGCGCTCAGGATAAAAAACATGATCCATAGCAGCACGCGTATCGCCACCACGTCGAGCACATAGCCTACGACCAGGACGGCGGCAATGAATCCGATCGAACCCCACACGCGCACGCGTCCGTACTGCGCACTGTGCTCGCCGAGATGCGAAAGAGTGGTGACTTCGATTTGCGGCAGCGCCGCGCTCAGAAAGAAACTCATCAGCAGCACGACCGCTAACAACGCGTCAAAACTCTGCGCCGCGAACAATCCGCAGAAAACTGCCGTACCGATCGCGGCGCAGATGCGCGCCACGCGCAGACGGTGCCCGCCGTGGTCGGCGAGCCAGCCCCATAAATGCGGCGCGACGATGCGCACCAACTGCGGCAGCGACATGATGACGCCGATGCCGGCGGCCGCAATGCCGAGCGATCTCAGGTATAGGCTGAAGTACGGCGCGAAGGCGCCGAGATAGGCGAAATAGAAAAAATAAACACCGGCGAGCCGCCAGTACGGAAATCCCTGCACGGCGTTACGCTGCGTGCTGCCCGCCGCCGCGCGTCACGCTTCGTCGGGATCGGGGTTTTCGGTGGTTGCCGCGTCGCGCAGTCGCGCGACCACGTCGGCGGGCGCCTGTGCCGCGATGCGCGGCGTCGGACAATTCACGTCGGCGTTCTGCGCGCGGTGCCGCAGCGCGTGGTCCATCAAAGTCAGCGCCAGCATCGCCTCGCAGATTGGCGTGGCACGAATGCCAACGCAGGGATCGTGGCGGCCATGCGTTTCTATCGTGGTCGCGTTACCTGATTTGTCTATCGTGCGCCGCGTGAGACGGATGCTCGACGTCGGCTTGACGGCGACGTTGACGATGACGTCCTGGCCGGTCGAGATGCCGCCCAGAATGCCGCCGGCGTTATTCGTCAGAAACCCCTGCGGCGTCATCTCGTCGGAGTGCTCGGTGCCTTTTTGGCCCACTGCAGCGAAACCAGACCCGATCTCGACGCCCTTGACGGCGTTGATGCTCATCATGTTGTACGCGATGTCGGCGTCGAGCTTGTCGTACACCGGCTCGCCCCAGCCGACCGGCACGCCGCTCGCGATAGTCGTGATCCTCGCGCCGACCGAATCGCCGGACTTGCGCAACCTGTCCATGAAGTCTTCGAGCTTCGCTACCGCGCTCTCGTCGGCCACGAAAAACGGATTGGCATTCACGATGTCCCACGTTTTGAACGGAACTTCGATCGGCCCCAGCTGCGACAAATAGCCGCGCACGACGATGCCGTATTTTTCGTGCAGCCATTTTTTCGCGACCGCCGCGGCCGCTACGCGCACTGCCGTCTCGCGCGCCGACTGACGGCCGCCGCCGCGATAATCGCGAATGCCGTATTTCTGCCAGTACGTGTAATCGGCATGGCCCGGGCGAAACGTGTCCTTGATTTTCGAATAGTCCTTGCTTTTCGCATCGACGTTGCGGATCAGCAAGCCGATCGGCGTGCCGGTCGTCTTCCCCTCGAACACTCCGGAAAGGATCTCGACGACATCGTCCTCGCGGCGCTGCGTGACGTGACGCGACGTGCCGGGCTTGCGCCGGTCAAGATCGAGCTGAATGTCGGCTTCCGACAGCTCCAGCCCGGGCGGACAGCCGTCGACCACGCAGCCGATCGCCGGCCCGTGGCTCTCGCCGAAGGAAGTCACGCAGAATAATTTGCCGAGTGTGCTGCCGGACATGGTGTACCCGTTGCCGCTTGCAAATTGCAGGAGCCGCAGTTTAACACGGGGGTAAGGCGCGCAGAATTACGCCCGCATGACGAATTTACGACCGCGGATTGCGCGAGTGAGTAAGGGCGAAGCTGCGCAAGGCCTCCGCCACTTCGGCAAGCGTGCGCGCCCAGCCGTCTTCGCGGCGCCGGAAAATCCGCACGCTCGGATACCACGGGCTGTCGATACCATCGATCTCCCAGCGCCAATCCGCAGCGCCGGAATTTAACAGCCACGTGGGCTTGCCCATGGCGCCGGCCAGATGCGCAACCGACGTGTCCACGGCGATCACCAGATCGAGATTCGCCATCAACGCAGCGGTGTCGGCAAAATCAGTGAGCTCTGCCGAATGGTCGACGAGCGCAAGCGGCACCTTGCTGAGTTCCGCGGGGCCGAAACCGACTTGCAGGTTGTAGTACGTAACGCCGGCGACGTCGCACAGCGCTCCGTACTCACCCGGCGCAGGGACACGCGCGCCGTTGCGCGCACGGTCAGGATTGCCGCCCCACACCAGACCGACTCGCGCACGCGGGTCCAGCGCAAGCCGCTTGCTCCAGGCGAGTACGAGCGCCTCCGGCGGCCGTATATAGGGCACAACGCCCGGCAGGTCTTTACGCGTGACCCGCAGCACTCGCGCGAGACTGAGCAGCGGAATTTCAGCGTCGCAAGCGACAAACGACGCCGCATCGCTGACGATCCGATCGACGCCTTGCATGCCACCGAACAACCGCACCAGCGGTTTGCTGCAGCGAAATACAACCGTCGCGCGCGCGCGTGTCAATGACGGCAGGAACCGTGCAAACATCAGTACATCACCGTAGCCTTGCTCAGCGGACACCAGCAGCGTACGTCCGGGCATTTCTTCACCGTGCCAGCGCGGGTGCCCGCTCGCATATTGATGCTCGTATTTCGGTATCTGCACGCGCGCCTCGTAGAGGTCCCAGCCAAGCGCAAACTCGCCACGCAGCAATGCAATGTTAGCGAGGCCGACACGCGCATTGGCATTTGCCGGCTCGCGGGCGAGCGCCAGATTGAAATACCGTTCGGCGTCGTCGAGTTGCCACAGCCAGATGCAGGCACCGCCCAGTCCGCACAACACTGGGACGTGGTCGGGCTGCTCCTCGAAACAGGCCAGGAACGCCGTTCGCGCCTGCGCATGTTCGCCCATATCGTTCAACACCTGCCCGACATTCACGCGCGCGTCGAATTCGACTGGCGCTACCGCGCGAAAACATTCGAGCGCCTGTGCAAACTCATGACGCTCCCGCCACACCCGGCCAAGATTGTTGCGCGCCGCGGCGAAAGCCGGCTCCAGACGCAAAGCCTCTTCAAAACACTGCTGCGCATCGTCGAGTTTTCCGCGATCGAGATAAATGGTGCCGAGGTTATTGTGCAGAGCTGCGGATACCGCCCCGGCGGCTAGCGCGGCCTGATAGCCTCTTAAAGCCAACTCTGCATTCCCCATTGCCGCATGCAGCGCGCCCAGTTGCGCGTGCGCGGCTGCCAGCCCCGGCGCCAGGATGGCCGCTTGTTCAAAATGCTTTACCGCTTCAGCGCTCTCGCCGCGCATGAGCGCGAGTTGCCCGCAAAGCATCGCCACGTCGACGTCGTTTGGATGAGACGCGGCAAGCGGATTCAATTTTTGCGCGGCCAGCAAATAACTCCTCTGCCCGATCAACGCGCTTATCTCCAAAAGCATGGCGGGATCGACGATGCCAGGCGCTGAGTGCGCTGCAAGTCGGCGGCCAAAGATGCGATGCAAGAGTCTTTTCAACACGGCAGATTCACGTTCATCCCTGCTGTTTCTCGATATCGCCGGGCGGCACCGGCGCCACGTAACCAATGATCATCAGCAACCCGCCCACGCCGAGAAATGACACGATGCGCGCAACCGTACCCGAGTTTGCGAGGTCCAGCAGGAAAAGCTTGCCGACGACCACTGCGAGCAGCCCAGCGCCGACGAACCACAGCTTGCGATTGAAGCTGCGCCGCGCGGCGACCATCATCGCCATCGCGGTCAGCGTCCACAGCAGCGAGAACGCCGCCTGCACGACGATGGAATTGAAAAGTTCGTGTGCAACATACGGCACACCGGCCCAATGGTGGATGCTGCGCAGCAAGATCGCGTTCAACCAGATGAAGCCGAGTGCGGCAGCGAACATCGAGTAGTCCGACTCGCCGTCGCGCAGGGGCTTCTCGCCCGCGTTGGACCAGGCGCGCAATCCGCACAGTACGCTGAACTGCGCGAGATCGATCGGATTCAGCAGCGGCAAATAGGGAAACGATCCGCTGTATACCGGGTCCCAACTCGACATTACGGACCATAGCACGCAGTACAGCGCGATGGGAGTCAGGCCCATGTTGCGGAAAAACTCGAAGTTCTGGCCCCACGGCCATAGTTTCCTGCCGTAATGCGAAATCAACATCAGCGTCAAGGCCGGTACCGCCCCCCAAATCGCCAGAGGCCAGCTCGTCGCGGGATCGAGGTTCCCGCTTTGCCACGCGAGTTCCCATGCGGCGAGGCCGGTCGCCAGCCACAGCCCAAAAACGTGCTGGTTGTTCGCGCCGACCGCTATGCCGTCCTTCTGCTGACGATACAAAATAGAGTAAAACGCGGCGAACGCCGCCAGCCACGCCAGCCACGCATCGTCTGCCGCCGGATGGAGATGACGCTCCAGAAATACGAGCACCGTGAACATCATGACCGGCAACAACAGCAACTGCACCCGGCGCAGCGAGTTCCAGCGCAGCCAGCCGCCAAAAATTTCGAACAGCGCGCATGATGCGGCAACGAAGCCAAGGCCGCATGCGATGTGCAGGTACGCAGGCAGGCGCTGATCGATAAAGCACCAGCCCGACGCGAACCAGAACGCCAGCCCCCACAACAATGCCCACGTGCTTAGGTTGCCTGCGTCGGGGTTGTCGCGCTCGCGCAGGTGGTAGCGCAGCCAGCCGGCCGCAATGCCGAGCACGCCCAGCAGCAGGCTCCACCCGTAATAGCGGTGATCGATAAGCCACATGCCCTCCCACGTCGCCAGTATTGCGAGCAGCAGCCAACCGGCGCGATAGCGCAGGCCGCGTATCGTGGTGATGTCGTCCTGCGCCTGCCAATGGATGCACCAGAAGAACACCAGAAAATTGACCGGCCACGCGACTGCGCCCAGCCCGGCCAGCGGATGGCGCACGCCTATCGTCAGCATGCCAAGCACGAGTGCCGGCACATGCACGAGCGTAATCAGGCGCAGGGTTTTCCAGTCGAGCCAGCCGCCGGCGGTTTCCGCGAGCGCGAAGCTCCCCGCGGCGAAGATCAGCGCAGCGGGTTGAAAATCGCCGTACGGCAGCGCGTCGTGCAGCGCATGCAGTCCGCCGACGAACCACCATCCGCACGCCCACACCAGCAAGACGGCCGCCGCGCCTTCGCCGCCTTCGATCAGGACTTCGCGATGTTTATGCATCAGCCACGAGGTGATCATGCCAGCTACGGCAATCAGCGCGCACCCCAGCAGGAAATCGTTGAACCACGGATTGTCGAGCGAATAATCCGCATAGTGAAGCAGGAACAGCAGCGCGCCCGCGAATTGAAGCGTGATGCCGAAGAGACGCGCAAGCAGACGGCGCTGGCGCAAACCGACCCATACGATGGCCGCGCCTTCCAGCGTCCACAAGGCAAACGTCGGATATGCATCGAGCGCGAAAAATACTGCCATGGTTGCGAAAATCACGGCGAGCGCAACGTACGTCTCGCCGAGCAATCGCATCGCCGGCCGCCGCAGAACACTGATCGCGAGCACCGCGTATAGCCCGGCCGCGCAGCCAGCGCTCCACGCGAGACCGTACGGCATGTCGCGCACCAGCCCCGCCTGCATGAACGCAGCCGACAACGGCGTGCCGAACACCAGCGTACCGTCGACCACGCCTTTCAGCTCCGGCGGCTGACGCGTCGCAAACAGGATAGGGATCACCAGGTACATCGCGAAGAAAATCAGCACGAATGGCTCTACCGTGCCGAACAACTCGGGGCGGTAGCTTTGCGCGCCCCAGAACACACCGGCAATAAAGGTAAAAATAAAGCCGACGAGATTGAGATCGCGCCACGCTTTGAACCAGCTGATGGCGAGAATAAATCCGTTCAGCAGCGTGTAATAGGAAAAGAGCAACACATGATTGCCCTCGCGACTGCCGGCCAGCACTGGCGCGAGAAACGCGCCCGCGAGACCAAGCACGGCGAGCACCTTGGCGTCCTGCTTTACCGCCAGCATGGTCGCCGCCACGCCGAGCACCATGAACAGCGCAAAGCCCACGGTCGGGTGGATCAGCGCGAAAACCTTGAGCGCGAAAAATACGTCGATATACAAAACACCGATGCCAGCGCCTTGCAGTATCAGGCCGAACAACCGGCGCCGGGCCAGCAGCCGCCAGCCGCCGAATACCATCGCGCAGCCAACGAGCGCGACGCCGAACAAACGCACCGGCACCGGCAGCACGGTGTGGTCGTAAGCAAACTTGAGCAAAAAACACGTGCCGAAAAAGAGAATCAGCGCGCCGACTTTGGCGACGATATTGCCGGCGAAGAGGCGCTGCCACCACGACGGCGCCGTGAATATGAAAGGCGCCGAAGATGTTGCTTCACCCTCAAACGGCGAGGGCCGCGTTGCCGGCTGCACCGGAGTTGGCAGCGGCTCGACTGCTGGTGGCGCGGGCATTGCGGGCTCCGCCGCAACGGCGGCGACAGGCGGCGGCGCAACCGTGGCTACGGGTGGCAGCACCTGACGCCCGATGTTATCCGTCGCGGTAGATAGGGGTTGGACGGATGCGGCGAAAGCGCTGGGCGCAATGGGGAAAGGAGCGGGGGCCGGCGCCTCCGCTGGCTCGCCCGGCCTCTCCAGGTGCACGAGCCGCCGGTGGATATCCTCGAGAGATTTGTAAATGTGGGCGATCTTCACGTCTATTTCCGCGAGCTGCGAAGAGAAAGCGTCGTTCCGACCGCCCGGCTTCAATCCGATGCCGATGACCGCGCCCGCGATGGCGCCGACGAGCGCGCCAAAAAATCCGCTGGCGACGCCACCAAGCGAACCGATTAAACCGCCGATCAACAAACCCGCAAACCACATATGGCCTCCCTTACGGAAATGCGGCAAGAGCTATCAACAAACTATTTCCATGCGCCGCGCAGGTCCGACACGGTTTTTTGCAATAATTCGGGCGTCACTTCGCCCGGCGGCACGGCGCTGCCGGCGACGAGGCCGATCTTCTTGAATGGCGCGATGGACGACAGGCGCGTCATCGCTTTGCCGCCTTGGCGGCTGAAGAAACTCCCCCACAACCCGCGCAATGCCAGCGGTACCACCGCCACGGGCGTGCGCGCAATGATCCGCGTGAGGCCGCCACGAAACGGAGACAGCTCGCCGTTGTCCGTAATGCGCCCTTCCGGAAAAATGGCGACGAGATCGCCGTTATCGAGCGCAGTTGCGATCTCGTCGTAGGCCTTTTCCAGCAGTTGAGGATTGTCCTTCGCGGACGCGATAGGAATCGTCTTGCCCGTGCGAAAGACGAAGTTGAGGACCGGTATGCGGAAAATATTATGGTCCATCACGAAACGAATCGGCCGGCGGCACGCGCCGCCGATGATCAGCGCGTCGACGAAGCTCACGTGATTGCACACAAGGACAGCCGGGCCCTCTTCCGGAATATTCTCCATGCCCTTCTTGTCGAGACGATAGACCGAGTGCACGAGCAGCCATATCAGGAACCGCATCAGGAATTCGGGCACCAGCGAGTAGATGTAGATGGCCACCACGGCATTCAGCAGCGCAGTGACCAGGAACAGCTGGGGAATCGTGATGCCGGCCTTGAACAACGCTATCGCCATCAGCGCGGAGCCGACCATGAACAACGCGTTCAGGATATTGTTGCCGGCGATGATGCGCGACTGATGGCTGCGCTCCGCCCGGCTCTGGATCAACGCATACAACGGCACGATATAGAACCCGCCGAACATGCCGATCATCACCAGGTCGAACAGGATGCGCCAGTTCGCGGGCTGCGCCAGGAATTGCACCGCGCCTATTGCTTGCGCAGGCGGCATTGTCGGGCTGGCGAAAAAAAGATCGAGCGCGAAGAGAGTAAGCCCGATCGAGCCGAACGGCACCAGGCCGATTTCCACCTTGTGCCCCGACAAGCGCTCGCACAGCAGCGAACCGGTACCGACGCCGATCGAAAATGTCGTTAGCATCACGGTCGCGACATGCTCGTCGCCGCCGAGCACGTCCTTGCAGTAATTCGGAAACTGCGCAAGCAGCGTCGCGCCGTAAAACCAGAACCACGAGATGCCGAGTACCGACAGAAATACCGCGCGGTTGCTGCGCGTGAACTGCAGATTCGCCCACGTCTCGGTAAGCGGATTCCAGTTGATCTTCAGCCCGGGCGCGGCCGGCGGCGCGCTCGGCACGCCGCGGCTGGTCAGATAACCGGCGCATGCGATTGCGATAATGGCGATCGAAACCAGGGTCGCCGAGTTGGGTTGCGCAATCAGCACGCCGCCCAGCACGGTGCCCATCAAGATGGCCAGAAAAGTGCCCATTTCCACCAGCCCGTTGCCGCCCACCAGTTCCCCGGCGGCCAGATGCTGCGGCAGGATCGAGTACTTGACCGGGCCGAATACGGTTGAATGCAGTCCCATCAGAAACAGCGCGCCGATGAGCAATACCAGGTTCTGCTGCACGAAGCCGAGCGCACCGACTGCCATGATGCCGATTTCAAACAGCTTTACGTAACGGATGATGCGTGCCTTGTCGTATTTGTCCGCAAGCTGGCCGGCCGTCGCCGAAAACAGGAAAAACGGCAGTATGAAAAGCCCTGCGCACAAGTTCACCAGCGTGCCGGAACTCATCGTGGTCAGCGCCGCCGCATGAAACGCGAGCATGATGATCAACGCGTTTTTGTAAACGTTGTCGTTGAACGCGCCAAGGAACTGCGTGCAGAAGAAAGGCAGGAAACGCCGGGTGCGCAAAAGGCTGAACTGGTTCTGCTCGGACATTCGCGGTTCTCCCTGAAAAAAACTGGCGGTTACGACTTGCGCTTACGCCGGCGCCGCAGCGCAAGCGCTCCCAGCGCGCCGGCGAACAATAGCCCCGATGTGACCAGCAGCGCC
>JBDSSV010000424.1:0-2659 GCA_039928535.1 Burkholderiales bacterium | reverse complement strand
CCTGCAGATCGTTGACGAGCACGCCCATTGCGCACAACACACCGGGCGCGGGCGGCACGAGGACGCCCGCAACGCCGAGATTGCGCGCCACGGCGGCGGCGTGCACGGGGCCCGCGCCGCCGAACGCGACGAGCATGAAGTCGCCGGGATCTAGCCCGCGCTCGACCGACACGAAGCGCACCGCATGCGCCATATTGGTGTCCGCTATGGCGATGATGGACGCTGCCGCGGCGACGACATCGATGCCGCGCGGTTTCGCGATATCGCGCGCGATGACTTCCCGCGAACGCGCGGCGTCGATTTTCAGCGCACCGCCCAGCAGATACTCCGGATTCAAGCGGCCGAGCACGACGTTCGCATCGGTGACGGTCGGTTTGTCGCCGCCGTTGCCATAGCATGAGGGCCCCGGCCGCGCGCCCGCGCTGTGCGGCCCGACGTATAGCATGCCGCCCGCGTCGAGTCCCGCGATGCTGCTGCCACCGGCGCCGACCGTATGTACATCGAGCGCCGCGGCCTTCAGCGGCACGCCGTTGATGATGCGGCTGTGCGAAAGCTGCGGCTTGCCGTTCTGGATGAGGCAGACGTCGGTGCTGGTGCCGCCCATGTCGAATGTGATGATGTTGGCGTGGCCGCCCCGCGCCGCGGCGTAAATCGCGCCGCTCACGCCGCCGCTCGGCCCCGAGAACAGCGTGTCGATCGGGCGCTCGCCCGCGTGCTCCGGCGTCATGATGCCGCCGCCGGAATTCATGATGAACGGTGCCTCCGGACAACCGATCTCGCCGATTTCCTTCTCGAACGCGCGGAAATATTCGCGCGTCACCGGCATCAGGTAAGCATTGACGACCGTCGAGCTCAGGCGCTCGTACTCGCGGAACTCCGGCAGCACGTCGACCGAGACCGAGACGTGGGCGGCCGGCCAGCGTGTGCGCAATGCAGCCGCGATCGCGCGCTCGTGCGCCGGGTTCGCATAGGAATTCAGCAGACAAACCGCGATCGCCTTGACGCCGGCCGCCTGCAAAGCATCGATCGCCGCATCGAGACTCTTCGCATCGAGCGGCGTGATGACGGTGCCGTCCGCAGCGACGCGCTCGATGACCTCACAGCGCAGTTGACGCGGCACCAGCGGCGCGGGTTTCGAGACGAAAGGATCGAAGGTGTGCGGTCGCGTCTGGCGCGCGATTTCGAGCAAATCGCGAAATCCCGCGGTCGTAATGAGCCCCGTCACGGCACCTTTTTTCTCCAGCAGCGCATTGGTCATCACGGTCGTGCCGAGGCCGACAAATGCAACGTCGCTCCCCGCGCCGCCAACCTTGGCCAGAATTTCGCGTATGCCGGCGAGCGGCGCGCGATGCGGCTCGCCCGGCGTCGACAGCAGCTTGTGGCGCGCGACCGCGCCGCTCTGGGAATCGAGCAAAAACAGATCCGTGAAAGTGCCGCCAACGTCGATGCCGATGCGATAGCGGGGTGCGGCAGATTGCGAACTCAATTTCGATTGCTCAAAGTTGATTACTCGATACGAATGTTGGCGGCCTTGATGATTTTTCCGTATAGCGCGGTTTCCTGCTTTACATAGTCCATGAATTGCTGCGGCGTATTGGTCGTCGCCTCGGCACCCTGCGTGACAACCAGTTCCTTCACGTCCGGCAGCGCCATGCTGCGCGTGATGTCGGCGAGCAGCTTGTTTACTACGGACTGCGGCATGTTGGCCGGCCCGATCACGCCCCACCATGAGATCGATTCATATTGCAGTCCCGACTCGAGCACCGTCGGCACACCGGGCAGCAGGCGATAGCGCTGCTTGCCGGTAGTCGCGAGCGCGCGCGTTTTGCCGGCTTGCACTTTGGGCAGGCCGGACGGCATGCTGTCCACCATGAACGACACGTGCCCGCCGATGAGATCGATCTGCGCCTGCGAACTGCCTTTATAGGGAATGTGCAGCACGTTGATGCCGGCCACGTTCTTGAAGTACTCGCCTGCAAGATGCGTCGTGGCGCCGATGCCGGCGGACGCAAACGTGAGCTCACCCGGGCGGCGTTTCGCCAGCGCGATCAATTCCTTCACTGTCGTCACCGGCACCGAGGGATGCACGACGAGAATATTGGGACTCGCGGCAATGAGCGTGATGAAAGTGAAATCCTTCAACGTGTCGAACGGCAATTTCGAATAGAGGTTAGGCACGATTGCGTGCGTGCTCGGCGCAATCAGAAGCGTATAACCGTCCGGCGGCGCTTTGGCCACGAGGTCCGTCGCGATATTGCCGCCTGCGCCAGGACGGTTGTCGACGACGACCTGCTGGCCCCATAGTTCGCCGAGTTTTTTGCCGACGATGCGGCCCAGCAGATCGGTGCCGCCGCCGGGCGTGTAGCCGACGATGATGCGCACCGGTTTCGACGGATAAGCCTGTCCTGAGTTTGTCGAATGGTCCTGCGCGAAAGATAAGGGAGCAACCGCCATTACAAAAGCAGGAACTATCGTCAGAAAAAATTCATGTCTCATGGGCAAATCTCCATAGATTGCAGCAAGCGGACGTCGTCACGCGCCGCGTTGATCGGAAATGCTGCTCCTGTCTCTGGTATGCCCTGCCCGGTGCGGCCGCGTTCGAATCTGGCGGCGCCTGAAGAGGTGCGTCCTGCTCGTACGGATGATTATACCGATTACG
>JBDSSV010000423.1:0-3290 GCA_039928535.1 Burkholderiales bacterium | reverse complement strand
GCTTCGATGACGAGGTCGACTTCCTGCCACGGGATCGCTTCAAGATTCGCATACGTCTTGACGAGGGCGGCGGCGCGGTCGGGCGCGTCGAGTTTTTTGAGGCCCGTCTTGATGCGGTCGGGGAGGGAGGTGCGTGTTTTCTCTGACGGGCTCATCACGTGCACGTTCCAGTTGCCGGCGGCGAAGATGATGCCGATGTCGCCGCCCATGATGCCGCCGCCGATTATTACTACGCCCTGTTGCTTGGCCATGCGTATTGCTCCTGAAAGAGATGGCGGCGCTATGCACCGGATAACGCAAATTATAGAGGAAACGCGCGGCTATTCCGGCGGCGAGCGCCGGAATAATGCGGGCGGTGGGATGGTGCGCGTAACAGAGAAAACGGTTACGCGCAGGCGGCTTATTTTGCCGTCGGTTTGGCGCCCGTGCGTGTCGCGCTCCACGCGCCCGAGCTGGCGCCCTTGACCGTGCCTTCGATGGTCGCGCCCCTGACGCGGCCGGTGTATTCGGAATTGCCGGCGATGAAATTGATTTGATCGCCGTTAAGTTTGCCGCTCGTCACCGCCACGGTATTGCCGCCGCTGCGCAAAGTCCCGTTTACCGTCTGGAAACTTTGCGTCAGCGACAATTCCCCCTGCGCGGATTGCCAGGTGCCTTCGACTTTTGCCGGCACTATCCACATATAGGCGGTGCGGCCGTCGAACGAGTCGGTCTGGTCAGCGGACCACTCGTCCATCGTAAACGCGTGCGAAACGATGCGCGTGCCGGGCTTGAGATCGAGGATTTTCGGACGCAGCTTCATGTTGATGGTCGGCAGCAGGTACATGGTAATCACCGTCGCCTGCGAAAAATCGCTCTCGAACAAGTCGGCCTTCGCGAAACTCGCCTTGTCGGTGACGCCCGCATTCTCGGCGTTGCGCTTGGAGAGTTCGACCATGTCGGGGTTGTATTCGATACCCTGCGCGCGCGCGCCGCGCTTGGCCGCGGCGATCACGGTGCGGCCGTCGCCCGAGCCGAGATCGATCACGTAGTCGGCCGGCGTGACTTTCGCCATGTCGAGCATTTTGTCGATCAGCCCCTGCGGCGTCGGCACCCAGATGACGTCTTTGCCTTCCTGGCCGACATGCGGCTCGAAATCTTTCTTGGCCGGCTGCGCGCAGACGCTGGCGGCGAGCAGGCTGAGCAGAACGGTTAAAACGTGACGGCGCAAAAATTGTGCGGCAGGCATACGGGTTCCCCTCTTGAGCGGTGCAATAAACGAATCAGCGCGTGGCGGACCACTTGGTGGTCTTGCCGCCGGCGACTACGGTGCCGTCGATGGCGTTGCCGTTGACGCGGCCCGAGTAGTCCGCGCCGCCCGCAGTAAAGCTGATTTGGTCGGCGCGCATTTTTCCGTTGGTGACCGGCAGCATATTCGCGCCCGATTTGAGCGAGCCCTGCAACATCTGGAAATCCTGCTTCAGCGTGAGATCGCCCTGCGCGGAATGCCAGTTGCCGGCGACTTTCGCGGGCACTATCCACAGGTGCGCGGTGCAGTAGTAGCTGCAGCCCGCGCTTTCGTCGACCGTGGCCGTCTCGTCGTCTTTCCATTCGCCCATCGTGAACGTGTTCGACACGATGCGCGTGCCGGGCTTGAGATCGAGAATCTTGGGGCGCAGCTTGAGGTTGATGTCCGGCAGCAGGAACAGCGTAATGACCGTGGCCTTCGAGAAATCGGTTTCGAACAAGTCAGCCTTCACAAACGTCGTCTTGTCGGTGACGCCTGCTTTAACCGCATTGGCTTTCGACAACTCGACCATGTCGGGGTTGTATTCGATGCCGGTCGAGCGCGTGCCGCGCTTGGCCGCGGTGATGACCGTGCGGCCGTCGCCCGAGCCCAGGTCCATGTGAATGTCGGTCGGCGCCAGCTTGGCCATATCGAGCATCTTGTCGACCAGGGCCTGCGACGTCGGCACCCACACCACATCCTTGCCCGGCTGTCCCGAGAACGGCTCGAACGGCTTCTGCGCGGGCTGCGCGAACGCACCGGTAACCGGCAGCAGCAGCGCAACAACCGTGATTAGCGAACGCAAATTGCGGCAAGCATCCATCAGCGACCCCCCAGTAATTAAACAGATGTCCTACGAATTTCAGTCCGGCTTCGCGCCCGATGCTTTCACCACCGGCGCCCAGCGCGCGATCTCGGCCTTGATGTGCGCGCCGAATTCCTCCGGCGTGTTGCCAACCGGCACCGTGCCGTCGGCGGCGAGTTTCTCCCGCACGTCCGGCAGCGCGAGTGCTTTTTTCATTTCGGCGTTGAGCTTCATAACGATATCACGCGGCGTGCCGGCGGGTGCTAACACGCCGTACCATTGCGTCGCGTCGTAACCGGGCACGCCTGATTCGGCGATGGTCGGCACTGCAGGGAACTGCGTGAGGCGTTTGGCCGTGCCGACCGCCATCAGCCGCAGCCGCTCAGAGCGCACGTGCGGCATGACCGCGGGCATGCCGGTGATCATCATCGACGTTTGTCCGGCCACGAGATCGATGAGCGCCGGGCCGGTGCCTTTGTACGGCACGTGCGTGAGCTCGATTTTGGCGAGCAATTCGAAGTACGCCGCCGCAAGGTGCGCCGCGCTGCCGTTGCCACCGGAGCCGTAAAGCAGTTGTTTCGGCTTGGCGCGCGCTAGTGCTACGAACTCTTTGACCGTGCGCGCCGGCAGCGACGGGTGCACGACCATTGCGTTCGGGACCATCGCGAGCAGAGTGATGGGCGCGAAGCTCCTGATCGCATCGTACGGGAGCTTCGGATACAGCGTCGGGTTGACGCCGAACGTGCCGATGTGGCCCATCACGATGGTATAGCCGTCGGCCGGTGCATGCGCGGCGGCATCGACGCCGATGGTGCCGCCCGCGCCGCCGCGGTTCTCGACGATGACTTGCTGCCCCATAGACTCGGACATCTTGAGCGCGACGATGCGCGCGAGAAAGTCGGTGCTGCCGCCGGGCGGGAACGGCGCAATAAAGCGGATAGTCTTGGCCGGATAATTTTGTGCGTGCGCGATACCGATGCCGAACGCCAGCAGCACAATGGCTGCGATGGCGCCGGGTTTTACCGCCTCACCCCTCACCCCTCACTCCTCCCGGTTTTATCCAGCCGGCCATCGACGGCAGTGCCTGCGGTGACCATTGCCGCGATGGCCGCATCGTCGCAACCCGCTTCGTGCAATATCTCGACCGTGTGCTGGCCGATTTTGGGCGCCGGCATGAAGTCGGTGCGCGCGCCGGCCGTGGATTTGTTCACCAGCGCC
>JBDSSV010000422.1:0-4807 GCA_039928535.1 Burkholderiales bacterium | reverse complement strand
GCCAATCAACGTGACGGAGAAACGCGCGGTTCTTCATGTCGCGCTGCGTGCGCCCGCTGCTGCGCGCATCATCGTCGATGGCGCCGATATCGTGCCCGCAGTGCATGCGGTGCTCGACCGCATGGTGGCATTCGCGCGCGACGTGCGCAGCGGCGAGTGGCGCGGCCACACCGGCAAACCGATCTGCAACGTCGTCAGCATCGGCATCGGCGGCTCCGACCTCGGCCCCGTGATGGCGTATGAGGCTTTGCGCCACTATAGCCGGCGCGACATGACCGTCCGTTTTGTTTCGAACGTGGATGGCACCGATTTTGCGGAGGCCGTACACGATCTCGACCCCGCAGAGACCCTCTTCATCATCTGCTCGAAGACTTTCACGACGCTCGAGACTCTGACCAACGCGCACACTGCGCGCGCATGGGCCCTGCATAAACTCGGCGACGAGCAAGCCGTGCGCAGGCATTTCGTCGCGGTTTCGACCAATGCCGAAGGCGTGGCCGCATTCGGCATCGACACGGCCAACATGTTCGGCTTCTGGGACTGGGTCGGCGGACGCTACTCGATGGAGTCGGCGATCGGCCTGTCGACAATGCTGGCGATCGGGCCCGAAAACTTCAGCGCCATGCTGGCCGGCTTTCATGCGATGGACGAGCACTTTCGCAGCGCACCGTTCGAGCAGAATCTGCCGGTGCTCATGGCGCTGCTGGCGATCTGGAACTGCAACTTCTTCGGCGCGCCGACCGTGGCGGTGCTGCCTTATGAGCAGTATCTCAAGCGTTTCCCTGCGTACCTGCAGCAGCTGACGATGGAAAGCAACGGCAAGCACGTCACGCTGGATGGTGCGCGTGTCGATTATCAAACGGGGCCCGTTTACTGGGGCGAGCCCGGCACCAACGGCCAGCATTCGTTCTATCAACTTATTCACCAGGGAACGCGGGTGATCCCGTGCGATTTCATCGGCTTTTGCCAGACGCTGAATCCGCTGGGCCGTCATCACGATTTGCTGATGTCGAACCTCATTGCGCAGTCCGAAGCGCTCGCATTCGGCAAGACGGCAGACGAAGTCAGGACGGAGGGCACGCCCGACTGGCTGGTACCGCATCGCGTTTTCGAAGGCAATCGGCCGACCAATACCCTGCTCGCCGAGCGTCTGACGCCGCACACGCTCGGCGCGCTGGTCGCGCTTTACGAGCACAGCGTTTTCACGCAGGGGACGATCTGGAACATCGATTCGTTCGATCAATGGGGTGTCGAGCTGGGCAAAGCACTGGCCGAGCGCACCACCCGTGAACTTGAAGGCAAGGACGAACCTCAACTCGAGCACGACAGCTCGACCAATGCGCTCATCCGCCGCTATCGTAAACTGAGGGAGACACATTCATGACCGGCATCAGCCCGCTGGCCGGCAAGCCGGCACCCATATCACAATTGGTCGACGTGCCCAAACTGCTCGGCGCGTACGCGGACCTGCAGCCCGATCCCGCCGTGCCGGCGCAACGCGTCGCGTTCGGCACGTCGGGACATCGCGGCGTTTCGTTCGAGCGCAGCTTCAACGAGTGGCACGTGCTCGCGATCAGCCAGGCAATCTGCGCTTATCGCAAGAGTAAAGGCATCGACGGGCCGCTGTATATCGGTATCGACACGCATGCGCTGTCGCAACCCGCGTTCGAAAGCGCGCTGGAGGTCCTGGCTGCGAATGGCGTCGAGACGCTGATTTCCAGAGGCGGCGAATACACGCCGACCCCCGCGGTCTCTCACGCGATACTTGCGTACAACCGCGGACGCTCGGCGGGGCTGGCTGACGGCATAGTGGTCACGCCTTCCCACAATCCGCCCGATAGCGGCGGTTTCAAGTACAACCCGCCCAACGGCGGGCCCGCCGATACGGATGTGACCGGCTGGATCGAAGCAAAAGCCAACGACTATCTGAAAGACGCAGTGCAGGGCGTGCGTAGAATTCCATACGCGCAGGCGTTGCGCGCGGCCACGACGCATCACCACGATTTTCTCGCTGCGTATGTGGCGGATATCGGCAATGTCATCGACATGGCAGCGATTCGCGACGCCAAAATTCGTATGGGGGTGGATCCGCTCGGCGGGGCCGGGGTTCACTACTGGGCCGCGATTGCCGAACGCTACGGCGTCGACCTCACGGTGGTGAACGACGCAATCGATCCCACGTTCCGTTTCATGCCGGTGGACTGGGACGGCCGCATACGCATGGACCCGTCGTCGTCTTATGCGATGCAGAATCTGGTGGCATTGAAAGACCGCTTCGATGTTGCGTTTGCGTGCGATACCGATCACGACCGGCACGGCATCGTCACGCGCAGCGCGGGACTCATGCCGCCGAATCACTATCTCGCCGCCGCCGCCGACTACCTGTTTCAGCACCGGCCGCAGTGGGGCGCCGAGGCGGCAATCGGCAAGACTGTGGTCAGCACGCAGATGCTGGATCGCGTGGCGGGCCGGCTCGACCGCAAATTGTACGAAGTGCCGGTCGGATTCAAATGGTACGTCGACGGTCTTTTTAGCGGCGCGCTCGGCTTCGGCTGCGAGGAGAGCGCCGGCGCGACATTTTTACGCCGCGACGGCACCGTGTGGACGACGGACAAGGACGGCATGGCCGCGGCATTGCTGGCGGCGGAAATCACCGCGCGCACGGGCCAAGATCCGGGCGAGGTCTACCGCGGGCTTGAGCACGAGTTCGGCAAGTCTTATTCACAACGGATAGACGCGCCCGCCACGCGCGAGCAAAAAAAACGGCTGTCGAAACTTTCACCGCAGCAGGTGCAGAGTACGCAACTGGCCGGTGAGAAAGTCGCGGCCATATTGACGAGCGCGCCGGGCAATGACGCCGCCATCGGCGGCTTGAAGGTGGTCGCCGCGAGCGGCTGGTTCGCAGCGCGCCCGTCCGGCACTGAAGACATCTATAAAGTCTACGCGGAAAGTTTCCGCGGCGACGATCATCTGCGCGCTATCTTGCGCGAGGCGCAGGCTATCGTCGATGCCGCGCTGGGCAGCCCCGCGTAAGGCCGCCGCGGGCTCAGGCGCCGGGGATGGTGACCTCGGCCGCGTGATCGACGCGGTCGTTTACCAGCGAAATCGCCGCGTCGCGCTGTTCAACCCCGTCAACCGTGACGCGGACTTTACCGTCGGCCGTACGCGTTTGCACTACCTTGATGTGGTAAACCGTTTCGCGGTAGCGATAGGTCAGCTTGAAGGATTCCCAGTCCGCAGGCAGGCACGGCGTAAAGCGCAGCTTGTCGACTTCCAGTTTCAAACCCAGCAGCGATTCGACGATCAGCCGGTAGAGCCAGCCCGCGGAGCCGGTGTACCAGGTCCAGCCGCCGCGGCCGGTGTGCGGCGTTACGGCATACACGTCGGCCGCCACCACGTATGGTTCGACTTTGTATGTCGCGATCGCCGCGGCCGAACTACCGTGGTTGACCGGATTGATCATGCCGAACAGCTCCCACGCGCGCTGGCGATCGCCGAGCGCGGCGAACGCCATTACCGTCCAGATTGCGCCGTGCGTGTACTGGCCGCCGTTCTCGCGCACCCCCGGCACATAACCTTTGATATAACCGGGATTCATTTCCGCTTTGTCGAACGGCGGATCGAGCAACTGGATGAGGCCGTGGTCGCGGCGCACCAGCCGCCGGTCCACCGCGGCCATCGCGGTGCGCGCGCGGCGTGCCTCGCCCGCGCCTGAGAGTACAGACCAGCTCTGGGCGATCGCATCGATCTGGCATTCGGTATTGTTCGTCGACCCCAGCGGCGTGCCGTCGTCGAAATAGGCGCGGCGGTACCATTCGCCGTCCCAGCCGTCGCGCTCGACGTTCTGGCGCAGTTGCGCGGCCTCGCGCTGGCAGCGTTCGGCGAACTGGGTGTCGCCGCGCAGCTGGGCAAGTTTGGTGAATTGCATCAGTACTTCGTAGAGAAAGAAAGCCAGCCACACGCTTTCGCCCTTGCCCTGCGCGCCGACCAGATTCATGCCGTCGTTCCAGTCGCCGGTGCCCATCAACGGCAGGCCGTGCACGCCGAAATTGAGCCCGTGCTCCACCGCGCGCACGCCGTGCGTGTAGAGGTCCGCGGCGTCGTTAGAATGGCCCGGCAGATCGTAGTACGAATCTTCGTCCGGGTTAACCGGCCGGCCTTCGAGGAAGGGCACGGGCTCGTCCAGCACGCCGGTGTCGCCGGTGCCCAGCACGTAGCGGCAAATGGCGAGCGGCAGCCACAGGAAATCGTCCGAAATATGCGTGCGCACGCCGCGGTCCGACGTCGGATGCCACCAATGCTGCACGTCGCCTGCGAGAAACTGATGGCCGGCGCAGCGCAGCAGATGCTCGCGCAGCAGCGCCGGTTCGGCATGCAGGAGCGCCATGCCGTCCTGCAGCTGGTCGCGGAAACCGAACGCGCCTCCGGACTGGTAGAAACCGCTGCGCGCCCACAGCCGGCACGCGAGCGTCTGGTACACCAGCCAGCCGTTGGCCAGCATGTTGAGAGACGCGTCGGGCGTCTCTACCTGTACCGTGCCCAGCGTGCGCTGCCAGTAGCGCCGTACTTTTTCCAGTGCATCGTTGGCCGCCGCGGCGCCGCGGCAGCGCTGCATCAGCCGGCGCGCGTCGCTGAGGTTGCGGCCGGCGCCCAGCCGGAAAATGAACGTGCGTGCTTCGCCGTCGGCGAGCTCGCACGGAATCTGGATCGCCGCGCACGGATCAAGCGCCGCGCCCACCTTGTTCGAAAGCTGGGTGCGCGTCATCGCCGCCGGATTTTTCAGCGTGCCGTTGCGGCCGATGAATTC
>JBDSSV010000421.1:0-2991 GCA_039928535.1 Burkholderiales bacterium | reverse complement strand
GCAAAGCCTTAAATCCGGACATCGCATAGCCTGCAAAGCAGCAGTCAGCGGCGCCCTGACCTCCGCCGGCTCCGGCCGGAACTCTCATCCTTTATGCGGCCAGCGTTCCTGCTACGCGCCTGCGGGTAGATCATGTGCTTTAGCGAACTTTTAAAGGTCGCCCTTTTTTCCTTAATAACCGCGGAGTCCCGAAGCGCGCGGATTCCCCTGCGGCGAGATGGCCGGTGCACAGCCAAGCGTTCACCTTTCTTTTTCGTCCCTGCCCGGCCGTGGCTTCCAGATGTTGAGTATCCCGGCCTGGACAATGCAATCCTCGCAGTCGTTCGCATGAAAGCTGTCTTGCGACAACAATTTCCCGCGCCAGCGTTCGCCGCCGGGCGGTGTGCGGCCGCACAAGGTAGTCGCGGCAACACCGTCGACAATGTGCAGTGTGGGATTCGCCTGCATCAGGGCCCACGATCCTGATTCGCAATGGTTGACGTAATATGCCATGTGGATGCCTTCAGATGCGTGCCGGCGGATAGCCGGTAAGGGCTATAGTAGTCTTATTTGGTAGTGGCAGAGCGGGAAAGGTTCGTCCCGTGCAGGCTAGGCGGCTTGATTCTCATGCCGGACGTCGCCAGCGGGGGCAGCTACTTCCTGGCGAGCCTCACTGCGGAAGAGCGGTCTCCGGCTCGAAAATGGCGGCGCCGTTGACGACCGCGGTGCGCCGCACATAGACAAACTCGACATATAAGGCGGGCGGCGGCGCGCCGGTCCTCGCCACTTGGCCGTCGATGATATGAATGAGGATGCTCCGGGCGTCGTCTTCCACCGGCATCTGCTCGCCGTCGGCCGGCCCTCCTCGCAAGTGGGCTGTTATAGTCATGCGGGAATTCTGCGCCAGCCCGCGGCATTCTGCAACGGAGAGCCGCGGCGATGGATCCAGTGCGCTAGCCACTGCCGCACCGGCGCAATGTCGACTTCGAATCATTTCATAAAAATCTGCGTTGCCAGTGCTGCGCAAATGCAGCCGCGCATTGACGGACGCGAAGCGCAGTAGGTATATTGCTCTCCCGCCACATTCTTCCGGAGGTCATATGTCTCTGCGCATCAACGATACCGCTCCCAATTTCACGGCCAATACCACCCAGGGCAAGATCGATTTCCACAACTGGATCGGCGACAAATGGGCGATCCTGTTTTCGCATCCGAAAGATTTCACGCCGGTGTGCACCACCGAGCTCGGCTACATGGCCAAGATCGAGCCGGAGTTCACCAAGCGCAATGCAAAATTGATCGGCCTCTCGATCGATCCAGTCGACAGCCATGGCAAGTGGGCGGCCGACATCGAGGAAACGCAGGGCGCGAAAGTGAATTTCCCGATCATCGGCGACACCGACCTGGCGGTGGCCAAGCTCTACAACATGCTGCCGGCAGAAGAAGCCGCCTCCGACGGACGCACCGCGGCAACCAATGCGACCGTGCGCTCGGTCTTCATCGTCGGCCCGGACAAGAAAATCAAGCTGATGCTGACCTATCCGATGACCACCGGACGCAATTTCGACGAAATCCTGCGCGTGCTCGATTCCATGCAGCTCACCGCGAAACATAAAGTCGCGACACCGGTGAACTGGAAAGATGGCGACGACGTGATCATCGCTGGCTCGGTCTCGGACGACGACGCGAAGAAGCTGTTCCCCGGCGGCTGGAAGTCACCCAAGCCGTATTTACGCATCGTCAAGCAGCCGGGTTAGTTATTTACGCGAAGCGGATTTCTCACCTTCCCCTTCAAGGGGAAGGCTGGGATGGGGATGGGGTTAGTGAAACCCCCATTACGCCACCGCACCCCATCCCCACCTCGATCCTTGTATGTCGCAGAATAGAGTTGTAGTGGGGTGGGAAGCATTAGATCGCCCGGTCCCGGTACTGCGCATTAACGGCAAGTACGCAGGGGAGCGAAGATCGGTGCTTCCTTTTTTTGGTAACTGTGTTGTGTAAACCCGAACGGTTGGACGGTTGCACACCGGATTGAACACAAGGAAGGGTCATCAACATGGAAACCAGGTTTGTCGGTATTGATGTGAGCAAGTCAACGCTGGATTTCGATTGTCTGCCAGTGAGTGCACCGCAGCAGTTTACCAACGATATGGAAGGTATTGGTGCGTTGGTGGAATGGCTTAAAGACAGCGGCGTCGAACGCATCGTCATCGAGGCCACGGGTGGGTATGAAACCGCGGTGGCCAGTGCATTGGCGGTGGCCGATTTGCCGGTAGTCATTGTGAATCCGCGGCAGGTGCGCGATTTTGCCAAAGCCGCGGGAAGTTTTGCCAAGACCGATCGGCTCGATGCGCGGTTATTGGCGCTGTTTGGCGAACGCATCATGCCACCGCTGCGTAAGCTTGCCGATCAGGCGCAACGGGACTTGGCAGACCTGCTGGACCGACGCTCGCAGCTCGTGGCCATGCGTGCGCAGGAGAAGGCGCGCTTGGCCAGCGTGACGGCCGTCGCTCGCAAGAACATCCAACAGCACATAGTCTGGCTGGATAAATGCATTGCCAAGCTCGAAGACGATCTAGAAGGGCGACTGCGCAACTCGCCCGTATGGTGCGAGAAGGCCGAGTTGCTCAACAGCACTCCGGGGGTCGGACCAGTAACGACTTTTACGCTCCTGGCACGATTGCCGGAGTTGGGTGAGCTTAACCGGCAGGCGATCTCGGCGTTGGTGGGGGTGGCACCGTTCAACGACGATAGCGGCAAACGGCGCGGGACGCGATATATCCGTGGCGGGCGCGCCGACGTTCGTTGCGCGCTGTATATGGCGACGCTGTCGGCCATTAAACACAACGAACCGATCAAGGCGATGTACGAGCGCCTGACGGCGGCGGGCAAGCCATTCAAACTGGCCATTACCGCGTGCATGAGAAAGCTGCTGACCATACTCAATGCGATGCTAAAAAAGAACCAATCGTGGAAACTTCAAGGCATTTCTTGACACGGTTGCTCCCCTTG
>JBDSSV010000420.1:0-4667 GCA_039928535.1 Burkholderiales bacterium | reverse complement strand
CGGCCGCCGCGGATGGCGCAGCAGCAGCAGCAGCAGGCGCGTCCGGCACCGACGGCGGCCCGCCCTGCTGCTCGAACCTGCGCACGCGTGTATCCAGATCGAGGTACATGTCGCGCTGGCGCTTGCTCGTGTTCTCGACGTTGTTGTTCAGCACTTCAATCTGGCCGCGCAGCTTGGTCATCTCGAGCTTGAGCGCCTCGAGCTGCGTAAAGAGATCGAGCAGCGCCTGGCTTTTGAGCGCTTCCTCGAGCTTGTTGATGCGCGTATCGACCGCCTGCTGCTGCACTTTCAGCTCTTCCTTGACGTCGTCAAGGCGGCGCCTTTCAGCGGCAATCTGCTTGCGCGCCTCTTCGTCATCGAACAGCCCCGCATGCGCGCTGGCGGCGGACGCGGCAAAAAGCAAAACCGCGCCGCACTTTGCAAGTGCGGCGCGGCTCAAATGCGGTCCACGCTGAAATTTCACCATTAAGCGTTACTTTTCGCCTGCGTAGGCAATGTCGCCGCGGCGATTTTCCGCGAAAGCCGTTTCGTCGTGGCCGGGATTGCGCGGTTTCTCCTCGCCGTAGCTCACGGACTCGATCTGGTCTTCCTTGACGCCAAGCAACAGCATCATCTGCTTCACGCTGTCGGCGCGGCGTTGACCCAGCGCGATGTTGTACTCGCGGCTGCCGCGCTCGTCGGTATTACCGCTGATGATGATTTTCTGCGCCCTGTGGTCGGCCAGATAGCGCGAATGTGCGGTGACGAGCGGCTTGAATTCGTCTTTGACGACGACGCTGTCGTAATCGAAAAACACGCTGCGCTGCGCAAGTATGCCCTTCGTGGGCCCGAGTTCGATGCCGCTCCCCGTTTCATTCTTGGGCACCGATACAATAGGCGGCTGCACCGGCGGTTTTCTAACCTCGAGCTGCGGCGCTGACGACTTCGCACCGTCGATCACTTCAGCTGCACTTTGCGTGTCTTTGGTGTCTTTGGTGCAGCCGGCGAGCAAGCCGATGACGGCAAGACTTAAGAGTATTTTTTTCATGTGGTATCACTCCTTATCATGGGCTTTTGACCAGTGGACCCCAGGCTGGTTCGCGCACATCGCCCGTTTCCGCGCTGAACCGCTGACGCACGCGGCCATCGCTGGATACCGCGGCTAATATACCACGCCCCCTCACCTCGGTCGCGTAGAGCACTATCTTGCCGTTGGGCGCGAAGCTGGGCGATTCGTTGGTGCCGTTCTCGGTCAGCGCCTGCGCCTGCCTGTTCGCGAAATCCTGCAACGCGACGTTGTCGAAGCGACCCGCGCGCTGGACGAACACGAACGACTTGCCGTCCGGCGAGTAGCGCGGCGAAACGTTGTAGGGGCTGTCGAAAGTAAGCCGCTCGGGCGCGCCGCCATTTACCGATACGCGGTAGATCTGCGGGCTGCCGCCGCGGTCCGAAGTAAATATTACATACTGCCCGTCAGGCGAAAAGTTCGGCTCGGTGTCGATGCCGCCACTGCTCGTCAGGCGCGTGACATTGCTGCCGTCGGCATTGACCAGATAGATCTGCGAATTGCCGTCCTTCGTCAGCACGACCGCAAGGCGCCTGCCGTCCGGCGACCAGGCAGGCGCGCTGTTGCTGCCTTTGAAATTAGCGGCCACCACGCGCTGCCCGGTGAGCAACGACTGAATATAGACGATGGGTTTTTTGCGCTCGAAGGATACGTACGCGAGCCGCGTGCCGTCGGGCGCCCACGACGGTGAAATAATGGGCTCGTTCGACGCCAGCACCGTTTGCGCGCCGAAGCCGTCGGCGTCGGCGACCTGCAGCTCGAAACGCGTGCCGCGCTTCACCACGTAAGTGATGCGCGTGCTGAAGACGCCGACATCGCCAGTCATTTTTTCGTAGATCGCATCGGCGATCTTGTGCGCGGTATTGCGCAGCTGGGGCGCCGTGACTTGGTACGCGAAGCCCGTGATCTGCGTTTGCTTCAGGACATCCATCAGGCGGAAGCGCACGTCGAAGTAACCGTTGGGCATGGCCGACACGCTGCCGATCACCACCGCATCCGCGCCGCGCGTTTTCCACGCCGGGAACTGCACCTCGGTCGGCTCCGACGGAATGGGGTTGACGCCGCCGCTGTCGATGATCTTGAAGAACCCGCTGCGGTAAAGGTCGCCGATGACGATCTCGGTGACTTTCGACGGCAGCGCCTCTTCGCCCTTGAGCGGCAGGATCGCGATCGGCAACTGATTGGAGCCGAACCCGGTAATTTCGATCTTCAGCTGGGCGTACGCGCTCGAGGCGAAGGCCAACCACAGAAAAAGCAACAGGAAACGCGGATTTTTATTCTTCATGGCGTCGTATTTTACGCAGAACCGCCTGCGATGCGCTCACTCTTTGGCATTGAACTTAAGGTTGAGTTCCCGGAATTCTTTCAACAATGCCGGGTCAGGCGGCATGGGCAGGGGCTGTGCGCGGGTAATGGCGCGCTCGATGGCGGTATCGTAGGCCGCGTTGCCGCTGGCGCGCTTCACTTTTGCGTTCAGCACGTTGCCGTCTGGCAGCAAGACGATATTGAATTCGGCCTCTTCACTGCCAGTGACGCTCTGAGGCTTGATTAGCCCTTTCAGGATTTTCGCGCGGATGCGCTCCATGTACTCGCTGCGCATTTTCGACTGCGCGGCGGCCGCCTGCGCCGCCACCGCGCGCTGCGCCTCCGCCTGTTCAGCGGCGAGTCGCTGCGCTTCGGCCTGCTCTTTTTGCACCGCCTTCGCTTCGGCTTCGCGCTTTGTTACCTCCTTCAGCTTCTCTTCGACGACCGGCCGCTCTTTTTCGACTTTTTTCCTGTCTTTGAACGCGATGTCAGGTTTGACCAACTCCGGTTTGGCGACCGGTTTGGGCGGCGGCGGCTCGACCTTGGGTTGTACCACGGGCCGCGGCGGCTCAGGCGGTGGCGGTGACGGCGCGACCGGCTTGGGTTCGGCGTGCGACGGCGGGCTCCACAGGTCGACGATATTGACCTGCGGCTCGACCTTCTTTTGCCAGTTGACGCCGAACACGAGCAGCGCGATGAAGAGCAGGTGCAGCGTGGACGCAAACGCGCCCGAGATCACTTTCTCCTGTGACGTGGTATCGGCGTCGGCGTAGGCGTATTGCATGGCGCGCGGCAGGCAAAGCCTATTGGGCGCGCGGCTTGACCATCAAGCCGACTTTCTTGACCTGGTTTTGCTGCAGCATGTCCATCACGTCGAGTACGGATTCGTATTTCACGTCCTTGTCGGCCGCGATCACCACCGCCTGCTCAGGGTTCTTCGACTGCTTCTGCTTGATCGCCGCGATCAGATCGTTGCGCGATATTTTCTTATCGTCGCCGCCGGCTGCGCGGTCGCGCAGCCACAGCGTCTGATCGGTGCGGATGGAGACTTCCATCGGGGCAACGGGCGGATTCGACGTTTTGCCGATCGACGGCAGTTCGACCTGGCCCGGATTGATCAGCGGCGCGGTCACCATGAATATCACCAGCAGCACGAGCATGACATCGATGTACGGCACGACGTTGATCTGGTTCATCAACCGCCGGCTGCTGCGTTTTTCGATCAGCATGATGGACTCTGTCAGCTTTGACGCTGAAGGATGTTGGAGAATTCTTCCATGAACGACTCGAAGCGCGTGGCAAGCCGGTTGATATCGCCGGCGAAGCTGTTATACGCGACCACCGCGGGAATCGCCGCAAACAGGCCCATCGCGGTCGCAATCAGCGCTTCCGCGATGCCCGGCGCCACCGTGCCGAGCGTCGCCTGCGCCACCTGCGCCAGGCCGCGAAACGAATTCATGATGCCCCACACAGTGCCGAACAGCCCGACATACGGACTGACGGAGCCCACCGAAGCGAGAAACGACAGATGCGACTCGAGGACTTCCATCTCGCGCTGATAGGTCGCGCGCATCGCGCGCCGCGTGCCATCCATCACCACCGCAATGTTCTGGGCGCCGCCCTGACCGGGTTGTTTGCGCAGCTTGGTGAATTCGCGAAAACCCGATTCGAACAGTCGCTCCATGGTGCCTGAACCGTCGCGCGAATTGACGGCGCGCTGAAAAAGCTCGTTGAGGTCGCCGCCGCTCCAGAAATCTTTCTCGAACTTGTCGGACTGCCGCGACGCGCGCTTGTACGTGAAAATCTTGAGAAAAATGTAGTACCAGGAAAGAATCGAGCACAACAGAAGTCCGGCCATGACAAGCTGCACCAGCACGCTGGCGCCCGTGATCAGGCTCAACACCGACATATCGTGCGTTACATTCATGCTTGCCTCATTGCGAGTTTTTGGAGCAGCGACTGCGGTATTCTAACGGGCTTGAATGACTGCGTGTTGACGCACGCAATGCCGACATTGCCGGTGACGAGCTCATGTTGCCCGCGCCGGATCCGCTGCGCAATCTCGAGCACGCTGCCGCGCCCCGCGGTCAATGCCACCGTCACATCGAGCGCGTCGTTGAAGAGCGCGGGCCGCTCGAAGTCCATCGTCAGCGTACGCACGACGAATACGACGTTGTGCTCCTGCTTCAGCACGGTCTGCTCGAATCCCAGCGCGCGCAGCCATTCGGTGCGTGCGCGCTCCATGAACTTGAGATAGTTTGCGTAATAAACCACGCCCGCAGCGTCGGTGTCTTCGTAGTACACGCGCACCGGCCAG
>JBDSSV010000419.1:0-3625 GCA_039928535.1 Burkholderiales bacterium | reverse complement strand
CACAGCAGGAAAAACGGGACCGCGGCAAATGTCCCGTACACCAGTTTATAGGTGGGAAAGTGCGCGATGTAAAAGCTGAACCCTTGTTTCATCGCCTCGAGGCAGATACCCGCCGACACGCCGCCCAAGAGGGCGTCGCGCTTCAACACCGGCCGGTTGGGCACCGTCCAATAAAGCAGCGCCAGCGCGACCGCAGACAGCAGCAGGGAAACGACCCTCACCATCAATATCGCGGCACCTGGCGGATTGTCGATCAAGCCGAGCGACAGCCTGACCAGATAGGAAGTCAGCGACAGGCTCGCGCCGAGAAATAGCGGGCCGATCGTGAGCACTGTCCAGTAGACGAGTATGCGCTGCAGCAGCGCGCGCGGCCGCGGCACGCGCCAGATGGAGTTAAACGCGCCGTCGATGGTGATCATCAGCATCAGCGCGGTAACCGCGACGAATCCTATGCCGACCGCGGTCAGCTGGGTCGTGTTCTCCGAAAACTGGCCGGCGTAAGTCGTGATCGACGATACCGACTCCGGCACGATATTGTGAACGAGAAAGCGCTGCAGGTGCCCGATCCAGGATTCGAACACCGGAAACGCCGACACCACCGTGAGCGCGACTGTGATGATGGGTACCAGCGCGAGCAACGAGGTAAACGTCAGGCTGCTTGCGATCTGCATGCAGCGATCCTCGACGAAACGCTGGCCGAAAATACGCACCAGATCGGTCAGCGGAGCATTTTTGATTTTCATCGGCGACGGTGGCTGATGGCGTTTCTATATAATACCCGTGAAAGTCCGCAACCAGCTCGATGAAAGAAATCCTCGTTCTCTATTACAGCCGTTACGGTGCGGTGCGGCAGATGGCGCAGTTCGTCGCACGCGGCATCGCGCAGGTTCCGGGCGCCGCTGCGCGCGTGCGCACCGTACCGGGTGTGTCCGCAACCTGCGAGGCCGTCGCGCCGGACGTTCCTGATGCGGGCGCCCCTTACGTCGAAGCGAAAGATCTCGCAGAATGCGCGGGACTTGCGCTCGGCTCGCCCACGCGTTTCGGCAATATGGCGGCGGCGTTGAAATATTTTCTCGACTCGACCGCGACCTTGTGGCTCAACGGCGCGCTTGCCGGCAAGCCCGCCGCGGTCTTCACTTCCACGAGCAGCATGCACGGCGGCCAGGAATCAACGCTGCTGTCGATGATGTTGCCGCTGTTCCATCACGGCATGGTGATCGTCGGCCTGCCGTACACCGAAGCCGCCCTGCTTTCGAGCGCCAGCGGCGGCACGCCGTACGGCGCGAGTCATGTCGCGGGCGCGGCAAGCGACCAGCCGATCACCGAGGAAGAAAAAAAACTGTGTGTCGCGCTCGGCCGGCGCCTCGCCGAAACGGCGCTGAAGCTTGGCGCATGAGCATGAGCGCCGGCGCCGAAACCAGACGTTACCTGCGCCGTCATCGTCACGGCGTATTGTCGACCATTTCTAAAAAACTCGCGGGCTATCCGTTCGGGTCAGTCGTGCCGTTCGTGCTTGACCACGCCGCAAGGCCGGTGCTCTTCATCAGCCGCCTCGCCGAGCACACGAAAAATATCGCCCGCGACCCGCATGTTAGTTTGCTCGTGCGCGACGCTGCGGACGATCCGCAGGAGTCCGCGCGGCTTACGCTTGTCGGCAATGCGCTGCCCGCGAACGACGGGGTGCCGGAACTCCAAGCGCGCTACTTCCGCCATATTCCGGAGGCCGCGCGGCTTGCCGCCCTCGGCGACTTCTCGTTTTATTTCATTGAGCCGGTCATGCTGCGCTTTGTCGGCGGATTCGGCGCCATCGAGTGGATTTCCGCCGACCGTTACGCGCCGCCGGTCAACGCGCTGGCGGCATGCGAGAGCGACATCGTTGCGCACATGAATGCCGATCATACCGCCGCACTGTGCAATTGCTCGCGCTACTTCAGGCACCGCGAGCCGGCGGCGGTGACGATGACGGGCATCGACTGCGACGGTTTCGACCTGAGCGCGGATGGCGAAGTCGTGCGCATCGATTTCGACCAGCCGGTGGTCGATGCGCACATGGCGCGCGCCGCGCTCGCGGCCATGGCTGCGCGAGTACGCACGTGACGCGCGCTGCGCGGGCGTCTTATCTCATCGCGGCGGCAAGTCTTATTGCTTTGATTTTTACCGGCTTGGCGTGGGAGCTGTGGCTCGCGCCATTGCGGCCCGGCGGCTCGCTGCTCGTGTTGAAGGTCCTGCCGCTGTTGCTGCCGCTCTTCGGCATCCTGCGCGGCAAGGTCTATACCTACCAGTGGACTTCCATGCTGATACTGGCCTATTTCGCCGAAGGCGCAGTGCGCGCATGGTCGGACCGCGGCTTGTCCGCGCAGCTGGCGTTGCTGGAGGTAATACTCGCGCTCCTTTGCTTCGCCGCCTGCATCGTCTATATCCGTTCTCAGCGCCAGCGCCCTTGATGCGGCGCGGCACCGAATCCGGCCCAGCGCGGCCGGCGTAGTGCTATCCTGTCAATCCAGCTTTGCAGTCTTTTTGAGGGGAAAGCCATGCCGCTCATAGCCATGACCCGTGAAATGGGTTCGCTCGGCAAGGACGTTGCGAGCGCGCTCTCGGAGCGCCTGGGCAAGCCGGTCGTGCACCACGAAATCATCGACCAGCTTGCCAACAAGATGCGCCTGCGCAAGAGCCACGTGGTGCGCTTTCTGGACGGCAAAGCCAATATCTGGGAGCGCCTGACGACCGACAAGACGAGTCTGTCGATTTATACGGCCGACGAAACGCTCGCCCTGGCCGAAAGCGGCGGCGTCGCGGTCATCCGCGGCTGGGGTTCGGCCCATCTGCTGCGTCCTGTCCAGCATGTCATCTGCGTGCGCGTGTGCGCGCCGATGAAGCTGCGCGTGCAGCGCATGATGGCGCGGCTCAATTCCGACGACGACGCGTTCATCACCAATGAAATCAAGCTCTCCGAGGAAGCGCACGGTGCGATCACGCGCCGTCATTTCGGCGTCAATTGGCAGGATCCCGAGCAATACGATCTTGTGCTAAATACCGAGCGCGTGTCCATCCACGAATGCGTCGAGGAAGTGATGGCGCTCGTCAAGAACCCGCAATTCCAGGAAACGCCGCAATCACTGCACATGCTCGCTAATCTCGCGCTCGAGACGCACGTGCGCGCGGCACTGCGCGCGGATCCGCAGACGGAGAAAATGCAGATCACCATCGCTGCCGATCAAGGCGTGGTGACGCTCACCGGCATCGTCGACCGCGGCAGCGAACCGGTGCACGCATCGGAAGTCGCAGCGGCGGTGCCGCGCGTTACGGAAATCCGCAACGAGCTGAAAATCGCGACCGCCTCGCGCGTGAAACTCGACGGCTGACGCACGCCGGCCGGCGTGCAAATGAACAAGGGCGCCCGTGGCGCCCTTGTTCATTTGCGCGGCGTGTTGCGCCGGCGCGCTTACAACTGCGGATTCAAACGTTCGAGCTTGGAATGCAGTTTGTTCAGCGCGTTGATGTACGCCTTGGCCGACGCCACCACGATGTCGGTGTCCGCGCCCTGACCATTGACAATACGGCCCGCCTTCGACAGCCGCACCGTCACTTCGCCCTGCGAATCCGTGCCGCTCGTGATGTTGTTTAC